>CAKZUU010000463.1 GCA_937922175.1 uncultured Gemmataceae bacterium | reverse complement strand
CGGGGTGTAGCCACGGACTTTGGAATCAGCCACCTGAGCGTACAACGAACGAATCTCGCCAAACACCTTGATGTAGGTCGCGGGATTGGAACGCGGAGTGCGACCGATCGGCGATTGATCAATGGCGATCACTTTGTCAACGTGCTGAATCCCCTCGATCCGGTCATAATCGGCATCGGCGGCTGCAAGCGTCGGGAGGCATTCCTCCTCGGCATCGTCCACTTCCTCCGGCAGTTCATCGGACGAACCGAGTGCTCGGCGAACACCGTCCAGAAGTATATCGTTGATCAGCGAACTTTTGCCCGATCCACTGACCCCGGTCACGCAGACGAAGCGCCCTAACGGAATTTCCACGTCGATGTTCTTGAGGTTGTGGTGCCGGGCGCCCACGATTCGGAGGGACTGACCATTCCCCGGGCGTCGTCGCTCCGGCAGGGGGATGCGCCGAGTTCCGGCAAGATATTGTCCCGTGAGGCTGCGGGGGGTTCGGATGACGTCGTCGAGGGAGCCGGCCGCCACGACTTCGCCGCCGCGAATTCCCGGACCGGGACCGAAATCGACAATGAAATCGGCCGCGCGAATGGTATCTTCGTCGTGTTCAACGACCACGACTGTGTTCCCCATGTCGCGCAGTCGCAGCAGACTTTTCAACAAACGATCGTTATCGCGAGGGTGCAGACCGATGCTGGGTTCGTCGAGAATGTAGAGAACTCCCACCAGCCCGGAACCAATCTGTCCGGCCAAGCGAATCCTCTGCGCCTCGCCGCCGGAGAGAGTCGGGGCAGGGCGGTCCAAAGTGAGGTAGTGCAGACCGACGTCCAGAAGAAATTGTAAGCGGGAGCGAATCTCTTTCAAAAGTTCCGCGGCAATCCGACGCTGAATCTCGGTCAGGCTCTGTTCGAGGGGTCCCCCAGGAGCAAAGCGCTCAACCAGTGTCTGAATCGAGGCGCTCTCCATCTCGGTCAAGGTCCAGCCAGCGACTCGGACACTTCGCGCTTGAGGATTCAATCGCTGTCCGTGGCAGGTCGGACAAACCAGAACTCGCATGTACCGTTCTAATTGTAGTTTCCGGGGACCGGCCAGTGTCTTTTTGAAAGAAGTGAGCAGTTGCGGTACGATCCCCTCCCATTTGCCACCATGACGCCACACCCCTCCTCCACGTTGCTTCCATTCAAAGGTAATCATCCGGTCTCCGGAGCCATAAAGCAGGATTCGCCGGTGTTCTTCAGACATCTCGTTCCAAGGCTGCTTCAGGTCGATGCCGAATTCACGGGCGACCCCCTCGTAAATATGCCTCCGCCACCGCCCCATGCTGCGAACGGCTCCGATGAGAGGAATTGCCCCACCGTCGAGGCTTAACTGTCCGTCCGGTACGAGCAATTCGGGGTCGAACGTGTACAAAGTGCCAAGACCTTCGCAGTCTCGACACATCCCCAGCGGGCTGTTGAAACTGAACAATTGCGGAGAGGGGGGATCGAAGCTCTTTTGACAATGCAGACAAGCATAGCGGGCCGACAGAAGCACATCCTCGTAGCGGGTGGCGTCGTCGGATTCTTCACGGCCTCGACGGCTTTCGACCGCCAAGATGACAGAGTCGCTCGCGAGTTCGAGAGCCTGCTCGACGGCCTCGGCGACGCGGTTCCGCTGTCTAGCAGACACCGTCAGTCGGTCGATGACCACGTCGATGTCATGTTTGATTCGCTGATCGAGCCGATGGTCCTCCGTTAAATGGACAATTCGACCGTCAATTCGAGCCCGGACATATCCGCGTTTCAACATCGCAGCGAAGAAATCCTTGAATTCTCCCTTCTGCGACCGAACGACGGGAGCAAGGATCAGCAAGCGGGTGTTCTCGGGAAAGGCGAGGACACGGTCGACGATCTGTTCGCGGCTCTGAGCCGTGATGGGACGGTCACAGTCGGGACAGTGACCTTGGCCGACCCGGGCATAAAGAACGCGAAGGAAATCATGGATTTCTGTTACCGTTCCCACAGTGGAACGCGGATTGCGGATCGCCGATTTTTGTTGGATGCTGATTGCCGGTGACAGGCCCCCAAGATAGTCCACGTCGGGCTTGGGCAATTGACCGAGGAATTGGCGGGCGTAGCTCGAAAGGGATTCGACATACCGCCGTTGCCCCTCGGCGTACAGCGTGTCGAAAGCCAACGAGCTTTTCCCCGAGCCGCTCACCCCGGTCAGCACGACCAAAGAGTTTTTCGGCAGCTCCACGTTGACGTTACGGAGGTTATGCTCTCGAGCTCCCCGGATGATCACAGCTGAGCCAAACTGATCCATGAACAGCCTCTGCGAGCCATCGGAAGGCGGTCCAAAATCATTAGTATACTTGCGTTCGCTAGCGGTCGCCGTCGGCTAAACTCGGAATGGAATTCGCAAGGTCGGTAGACATTGCGGCTGCCGGAACGAAAGGTCGGGAAGCGAGGGAAGATATCCTGCCACTGATCTTGATCTGACGGAGTGTGCGGAAATGGATCAGTCACAAAACGTTCGGATTTGACTTTGGTCAGCGAGTCCAGCATCATAAATTTTGATGGCACTGGAACTTTTAGTGACTAGCTCGCGTCATAAACCCGGATCAGGCGTGGAATCTTGGGACGATGGGCGCTTGATTGCCGAAAGCTTGGCGGGGAATCAGGGAGCCTTCGGCATATTGGTCGGCCGATACCAGGATCGGCTGTTCAATGCAGTCTACAGGGTATTGGACAACCTGGAAGATGCGCAGGACGTCACGCAAGAGTCGTTTGTCAGCGCCTACCAGTCCCTCGCGTCGTATAAGGGCGACGCACAGTTCTTCACCTGGCTGTATCGCATTGCGATGAATGCGGCGATCAGCCTTCGGCGAAAGAAACGAGCCACCATCAGCCTGGATTCCGCGATAGGGTCGGTGACGACGTTCCACCCAGTGGACGAGTCGCGTGATAGCCAACCGGGGTCGGCTCTGGAGCGGGCCGAAAGCGAAGCGCAACTTCGGTGGGCGTTGAATCGGTTGTCAATGGAACACCGAGCCGTCATCGTCTTGAAGGACATCGATGATTTGCGTTATGAGGAGATCGCCGAAATCATGAAAGTTCCGATCGGCACCGTTCGCAGTCGGTTGCACCGTGCGCGATTGGAGCTGAGAGAGCTGCTCGAACGATTCGAGCAGGAAAAGAAAGGGTAGGGGCAGGCCATGCTGAACGAGTACCAACGAGCCCTGATCTGCGATGCACTGGACCGCGCCCTGACGGACGAGCAGCGGACCGAACTCCGAGTGCTTTTGGCAGATTTGCCGGAAGCTCGCGCGTTGTACATGAAGCTGCGAGCCGACCGAAGACGAATGCGCCGGCTACCGCGGCAATTAGCCCCCGCGAGCTTGGTGAACGACGTGATGCAACAAATCGCCCAGCATCGCATTATTGAACTGCCCAAACCCGTTCGGCCGAATCAGCGAGTCGGGGCTTGGCTCAGTGTCGCCGCCGCTCTTGTCGTGATCGTCGGACTAGCTTTGGTTAGTCGCGAATTGATGAGCTATCGAAGCGTCGATTCGAGAGGTAGTAGTGTCGCGAAGGTGAGACCTCACCACGAGCCAGAACCAACTACGACCCCGGAAAACCGGGCTCTCCCACCGGAAATCAAGTCGACGCAGGAGGAACCCTCCGCACCCGTCGTCAAATTGGAACCCGAGTCAAAATCTCTTGAAAATCTGCCGGTCATCCCCGATTCGCTTCCCGTCCCTCAACTGTCGGAAGGGGAAGCGGCCGAGGCGCTGGCGGCTCCGTACAATAACTTGCTGCGACTTTCGAAAGTCGAAATGCCGAAACTGCCGCCCATCCTGACAGCGGCCGACCTGCACGGGGCCACCGCACGTACGCAATTGATGGATGCAATCCGAGGGCAGTTGGCGGTTCATATCGACCTATTCTGTCCCGACACGAACCCTGTCCTGGGCTTGCTGACTCGAGCCTTTGAGGAGCAGCGCAGGGTTGTTGTCATCGATGGCGTGGCTAGACTCCGATATCAAGCGAAACGAAAGACGGATTATCTGTTAGTCACTGAATGGAATTCATCCGAACAAATCGGTGATTTCATTTCGTCGTTGGGGGCTCGTGCAAATCAAGCCGGCCGCCCTTTGCTGAATTACGTCGTGCCCATGCCGATGTCCTCGGCCGATGTGCGGACGTTGGCCAATTTGCTGGGTGTCGATGCCAAATCGCTCGTGGCGCAGCCCGCGCAAGTGGATCCGAAGCAATCTCTCAGCAACTCGACAATCCAGGAATTGGCCCGTGCGCTGGATCGTAACGGTGGGAGAGGGAAGGTTGGCTCGCACGTTCTCACGATCAGTGTCAACCCTGTTCGGCCTAATCCCGCCCAATCCAAGGAGATCCGCGAATTCCTCGCAGCTCGCGGAGAACCAGCCCCCGGGTCGATCCTCTCTGTACTTCGAGTGCGACACTCGAACTGAGAGGGTGTCTGTTTCAATCATCACTGCAACTCCCCCGCTTTTGCCTGACAATGGTGGCAACGACCGAACCAGATCGTCTGGCCATTTCGGTCTTTTGATGCCACAATTCCCCGAACGGCGGTTCTCGTTGCCGAGGGTCCAACATGGCAGGCATGATCGATATTTCTCGTCGGCGGTTTCTGGCTTCGGCTGCGACCCTGATGGCTGGACGGATCGTTCCCTTGTCGAGCGCCGCGGAGAAGCCGAACGATACAACCCAGGAGTTTGGAGGCTTCACTCTAGCGATTCAGAGTTACACGTTTCGGCAATTCAACACCGACCAAACGCTGAAACGCATTCAGGAATTGGGCATCCGCCACGCCGAGTTTTACTCCAAACACATCGACCCGAGGAGCACGCCCGAACAAATTGCCTCCTTTCGGCGCCGGGCTGAGGAGCACGGGATTCGGCCGGTTGCCTTCGGCGTGCACCCCTTCAGCAAGGACCACGCTGCCAATCGTGCGATGTTCGAGTTTGCCCAACATTTAGGAATACAAGCGATCAGCGCTGACCCGGACCCGGATAGTTTGGACAGTTTGGATAAGCTGTGTGAGGAGTACAAAATCGCTGTGGCGATTCACCCCCATGGCCCGACCGGCGGTGGAAAATGGCACCGATGGTATGGGTCAGAAGTTATTTTGCCCGCCATCAAGGACCGCCACCCTTTGATTGGAACGTGTTTGGATACGGGGCACCTCATCCGAGGTGCCCAATTGGGCAAGAAACTTGACCCGGTCGAAGAGATCCGGAAAATCGGGGCCAGAAACTTCGGACTTCACCTCAAAGATCACGACAACGACAAACAAC
>CAKZUU010000462.1 GCA_937922175.1 uncultured Gemmataceae bacterium | reverse complement strand
TCGTGTTTCCTTGTTGGTCTACAAATACATTGGTGGACTGACGTTTGTCTTCATCAACACCGCTTATGCCGTCGTTGGCGTCTGGCTCGTGACCGGGCTTCGTTCCGGCGTGTGGTCCAACGGCTTTTTGCTCACGATCTTCGCTGTCACGTTCTATTTCGCGATCTTGTATGCCGTCTCGCTGCTGCTCGGTGTCTTGAGTCGAAATACCATTGTCGCCATCATGGGCACCATTGCGTTCTGGTTCGTGATGTGGCTTGGGGGGCAGATTTACGAAGCCGTCGATCTCTTCCGCCGGGAACCGAATCTCCGAGATCGCATTCCAACGTGGGTGTATCGAACAGCCGACACAGCCAACACCATCCTGCCACGTACCAAAGATCTCGACAAACTCACCAGCAAACTCGTGGTGCAAGACACCTTGGGCGAAGGAGATAAACGACGCCTGAAATTGGATAATCTCACCTGGCCCAGCTGGAGCGAGGTGCTCTCCGTTTCGGGGATTTACATCGCTTTAATGTTGGGGCTAGCCTCGTGGCGATTCGTGACAAGGGACTACTGAGCGGTCGGCTCGGCCTCGCGGACCAAGGCCGTCTCGACCTGGTTCCAAACCTCCTCGACGACTTTGCCGGCGGTGGCTTGCAACAGCCCTTTGGGCGCGAGCTTGAGCAGCCCGGTCATTTGCGGGATCGACATCGACCAACGAACGGCCGTCGCCTCGGCGGATGGCTGCAAGTCCAAGCGAATTTCGACCTCCGCGGTTGCCCCGATCCCTCTCGTGTGAATCCGCAATCGGATCCGCGAGTTGGGTTGCCGCTCGACAATCGACAGGGTGTTCTCGATGCTGCCCGATAGAAATGACAGCGCCGGCCGCATCGACCAGACGGCCTCATCGGTGTCGGCCCGTTGGACGTGGACGTTAGTCAACGTCGATACCAGCCAGCGGGCGTCGCCCAGACGGGCAAACAGAGCGTCCGGGGGCAGTCGAAAATTTCGATCGCCGTGAGTTTGCATCATCTCCCTCGATCGTTGGGGGGCGGTTGCCGGGGGTCGGGGTCGGTCAAGACAGCCAACGTCTGACGCTCGCGGTACTGTTTGATGGCTTGTCGAAATTCAGGAAATTCCCCGCCGAGAATGGACGTCGCCAACAGGGCAGCGTTGATGGCGCCGGCTTTGCCGATCGCCAGCGTCCCCACGGGAACCCCGGCAGGCATTTGGACGATGGAGAGCAACGAATCGACCCCTCGAAGCACGGCGGATTCGATCGGTACTCCGAGGACGGGCAGGGGTGTCTTCGCGGCACACATTCCCGGCAGATGAGCTGCCCCACCGGCGGCGGCGATGATGATTCGCAGCCCCCGTGTTTCGGCCGTGGAGGCATACTCGAAGAGCCAATCCGGTGTGCGATGTGCCGAGACAATGCGGACTTCGTGGGGCACTCCCAACGCTTCGAGGCTCGCGGATGTATGCTGCATCGTCTCCCAATCGGACCGCGACCCCATGATGACGCCGACCAGCGGGTTCATGCTCCAACCCTCCTTCTCATGGTTCTAGCGGCTGGAGGTCCCGACTGACAGCAGACCTCGCCACATCGCGTCGCTGGCGCTGTTGCTGTTGATTCGTAACCTGTACTCTGGAGGTGGTGCCTATGCATCTGAACCATCGAGCGTTGAAGATCGTCGATCGACTGCGGGGCGATCAGTGCGGGTTCAACATCAGCGAACAGATCGTGGCGGAGGCGACCGTTCTCGACCTGGGTGTCCTCGCTGTCGGTGGGATTCGTGCCGGTTTGGAGTTGGCTCGGGTGTGCTTGGCAGATCTCGCCGAGGTCAACTTGCTGGCAGGTGATGCCAGCAGCCTGGGTTTACCCCGCGTTCAGGTCGTGACCGATCAACCCTTGGCGGCCTGCATGGCGTCGCAGTATGCCGGTTGGCAGATTCAGGTCGGCAAGTTTTTCGCGATGGGGTCCGGGCCGATGCGAGCCATCTATGGCAAGGAAAAACTGTTCGATGACATTGGCTTCCGCGAATCCGCGTCTCATGCCGTCGGCGTGCTTGAAACCTCGAAGCTGCCCAATGGCGACGTGGTGCACTACCTGTCGGAAAAACTCCAGCGACCGCCATCGCAGATGACCCTGCTTGCCGCCGCAACCCGCAGTCTGGCGGGCGGAGTCCAGGTTGTTGCTCGTGCCTTGGAGATGGCCTTGCACAAACTCCACGAACTGCGTTTCGACCTGAACCAGGTGCGTTCGGGAGTTGGTGTCGCCCCTTTGCCGCCCCTCGCCGCGGATGACCTGACCGCCTTGGGACGCATCAACGATTCGATTCTTTACGGCGGGACCGTTCATTTGGTGGTCGAAACCGACGACGACGCCTTGCGTGAGTTGGGGCCGAAAGTGCCAGCGTGCGCCTCCTCGGATTTTGGGGCGTTGTTTAGCGAGTTGTTCGCTCGCTATCAAGACTTCTACCAGATGGATCCTTTGCTGTTCTCGCCGGCGGTGGTCGTCTTCTCGAACCGGCGCTCCGGTCGGGTGTCCGAGTTCGGTCGCACGGATCTGGCGGTATTGCGTCGCTCATTTGGCATGTGACAGCGGAAAGCGGGTCAGCGATGCGGTTAGCCATTCTTTCGGGTGGGTCGGGTTGGCACGTTCGCGATTTACAACGAGCGGCGACAGAGCAAGGGTGCCGGGCGGAGATCCTTGATTTCCGACGCCTGCAGGGTGGGTGCGCCGTGGGCAGAAACCCTCTCGATGAATTCCCTGCCCTCATCGTGAGAACGATGCCGCCCGGATCGCTCGAACAAGTCGTGTTTCGCATGGACTTGCTACATCGGGCCGAGCAACGCGGGGCGATGGTGGTGAATCCGGCACGATCATTGGAGACGTGCATCGACAAGTATTTGGCGACGGTCAAACTCGAATTGTTCGGATTACCCGTACCGCGCACGATTGTTTGCCAAACCGCCGACGACGCCCAGCGGGCTTTCGCGGCGTTGGGCGGCGACGTCGTCGTCAAACCGTTGTTCGGTTCCGAGGGGCGTGGGATGGTGCGGATCAGCGAAGAAGAGATCGCTTGGCGCACTTTTCGTACTTTGGAACGCACCGGTGCAGTGCTGTATGTGCAGGAGTTTGTGCGACACGCTGGTTGGGATTTGCGTGTCTTCGTGCTTGGCGGCGAAGTCAGAGCTGCGATGAGGAGATGGGCCAACGACGGCTGGCGGACGAACGTGGCCCAGGGAGGTCGTGCCGAAAACCTTCCCCTCGCGATGGTCCCGACGGGGTTGGCTCTCCGGGCCGCTCAAGCCTGCGGGACGCTGGCGGCCGGGATCGACTTATTGCCGACGGCGGAAGGTTCGTGGCTCGTCCTGGAAGTGAACGCCGTTCCCGGCTGGCGGGCCCTGTCGTCGGTCACCGGCGCCGACGTGGCCGGCGACCTCATCCGCTTTGTCCGCCAGCGAATCGCCTGACGCGCGCTGCCGTTGTTCATCGGTAGTCCCATTCTCAAAGAGCCTCCACCAGGGGCGAGGTTCCGACATGGTTGAACCATCCATCGACATTGAGCGACCCGCATGTTTCTATCTCGGACGCGAATACGATTTGGCCTCCAAATCGCTTCGCCTCGATTTACCGCCCGTCATGTACGATGCCCGTGACCTGCTGACGCATGGTGTGGTTGTCGGCATGACAGGGTCGGGTAAAACGGGCTTGTGTATCAATCTGATTGAAGAGGCGATCATCGACGGCATCTCCTGCGTTATCATCGACATCAAGGGTGATCTGTGCAATCTTTTACTGCAATTCCCGGAACTGAAACCCGAAGACTTCCAACGTTGGCTGAATCCCGAAGATGCT
>CAKZUU010000461.1 GCA_937922175.1 uncultured Gemmataceae bacterium | reverse complement strand
TGTGGGACGACGTCGCGCCAGATCTGTGCCCGCTTGCTCCAATCGTCGCCCTTCCAGATCGATACGATTCGAGATTCGATCGGAATCGTCCCCAGAGAGAGTGCCAACAAAAAGACAAACAAGAGGCCCAACACGACTGCCCCAAGCCGGAGCGGCAGCCGTCGGCGAGTTGTCAAAATCAGGGTCGCGGTGATGATGGTCGAGCCAAAAATCGCGACGATCCCGCCGCGCGACATGCTGAAAAAGCAAGCGGTCAGGATCGATGCGGACAGGAAGGCGAGCCACATCAGTCGGCCATCGGACCAAGGAGGAGGCGGTCCGGTCATTTCATAAACCGCGGTCCACGGTGTTTTTCGACGCGGCCATCGAGCGAACAAGATGACCCCCGCTCCCAGGCACAAAGCCGCGAAATCGGGGAAATGATTTCGATTCACGAAGGGGCCGAACACTCGGTACGGGACGCGATACGTCCAATAGAGTTGATCGTCGGGAGATGACTGTTGTTGGAGGATGGCGAAGATCGACAGCGACGCCCCCACGAACAGGCAAGTCCATGCCAATCGCCGGAGAGCACTCGGTGAGGCAACGAGGAAGCGGGTGGCCGTGAAGACAGCGAAAACGGCCAGTAGGTCAATCAGAAAAACGCGAGTCGCCGAGGGACACAGTGAGAGGGGTTGCCAGGATGGTGGCTCCGGGTTCAACGGTAATTCCTGTCCCTCGAAAACTTCGCGTTCGCTCGGAAGCAAATCGGTTCGCAGGCGAACAAGTTCTGGGCTAAGTAACTGTTGCAAACTTGGGGGGATCGGGACGAGTTGCAGTGCGGTAAGGCAGACCAGCAGGAACAAGACAATTGTCAGCGAGCACGCCCTCGGGGGGGGGCAAACGCCCAGATACCATGCGAGACCAGCGAGCAAACTGACACCGGCAATTCCAATCAGAATCATCCCGCGTGGGATCGGCTCTGCGGAACCGAAAAACCAGGGAGATGCAACAACAAAAAAAAGAAGAATGGCTTCGATCAACCTGCGAAACCATTCTCCGATGCTCATTGCCAGAAACTGAAACGATCAGTTGATTTGATCAACGACTAGCGTCGACGACCCGACTTCCGAACCGTCTCCTCCCACGTCTTCACGTTCACCACTTCGTTTGTGTCGGTGACCGACGCCACCTCTGCATTTGACTTCTTCGCCGGGGGGGCGGTAACGGTTGGCAAACCACCCAGTGAGATCGCTGTCACCTGCGAGTAGATCACGGCGACCGCGGTCAGCGGTAAAATGAGCGAAACAAGGCTCCGAAACGACTTCATCATTTTACCCCGAGTTTTGACGTCCCTTGTATTTGACTAATTTAACAAACGAGGGTTCCCAATTGCAAGTCTAATGACTCGGAATTCTCGGACGACTCGAACCCGTGAGCCAATCGAAGTTATTGCGTCGAAGCCAAAAACGGATCTCGTCAGCATGGGTATAGTACGTTTTTTCTTCATGCACTCCGCTACAAATGCCAATTAGGGATCCTTTTACGTCAAACAATCCTCCGCCCGAGCGTCCTTTCTCAGTTGAACGTCCGCATTCCCAGGCGAAACGGTCATGGCCACTGGGCAACCGCAAGAGTTTTTTTCCAATCACGCGTTCCGGCAGGATTTTGGGCCAACCCATTGGATCGGCCCCTGCCGCCCAACCCAGAAATGGCGTCGTTGGCAACGGTTCCTTGGGTCGCTGCAACCGAGCGATCGCTCGCGGGCCATCGCCTTCGATTGTGAGGCGAATCAACGCTAAATCCAACGAAGAGTCGGCAAGCAGGAGTTCGGCTCGCTCAAGAAACACCGACGGGCCTCTCCCGGTCAGATAGCGACAGCGAATCGATACCCCACCGGCGACGACGTGTTCGGCGGTGAGGATCAACAGTGCATGATCGGATTGACCGATGATGACGCCCGTGCCCCGTTGGTCTTTGTCCTTGTTGTAAACAAGGACGACGGATCCACCTGCTGTCCGGTATCCGGCACTCAGTTGGGTCAAGGAGAGCAGAAGCCAGAGAGTCGCTAGAGGCATCGCGGTGTCGGGTTGACGTCAACGAACGTTGTGGGACACCTGAAAAAGGCGGTCGTCCAACGCTTGGGCAGGATTTTCGGCATTTTTGGAACAATCCCCACAATTTATCAGCTTCGTCGCGAACTCGAACCGATAAAAGGGATGCGGTGTTGATACGGCCTCGGAGCGAAATGCCTCAAGGGGGGTTGGGCCACCATGCAGCGAATCGGCGCTTTGGTCAGCCTGGCGGCAGCCACCCTGTCGTCAGGTTGTAACCTGTATCTGACAGGTGCCTACAACCTTTTGAACGAGCCGAAATACGCCTTTCAGGATTATCAGTATGCCCGAAAGGCGCGATCGCTGGCCAAGGCATCATGGCAGAGGCGTCGTGCGCGTCTGGAGGCCTCCGAACACTTTGCGCAAGGTTACATCGACGGGTACGCGGATTATCTTGTCGCCGGTCGAACAACGGATCCCCGTCCGACTCCGCCAAAACGCTATTTGAAGACAACATGTTACACACCGGAGAGCCTGCTGGCTGTCGAGGAATACTACGCCGGTTTCCACGCTGGAGCGATCGACGCCGAGGCGAGTGGCTTGAGGCAACGGATGGTGGTGCCGGTCGTGCTGCCGATCCCGAATAACGCTGAGCCGACCTGGTCGTCACGCTCGGCACCCGCGTCGGCGTCGTCCGCCGAACCGTTACCACCGCCGCGCACGCTTGCTCCTCAAGAGTTGCCGAGTCGTCCGGCCGATTTGCCCGTGCCGGCAAAGTAGCGTTCTCGTTTCGGGAATGTCCCCGCCACCACATAGGTTCAAGTAGATGGACGGAACCATGACTGCCCGACATTACTGCCGCTCTGTTCCGCATGTCTGGCTCTGGGCACTGCTGTGCTTCGCGGGTGGCTGCGCGGCCGTGACAAACCCCGTGGTCGATGGCATTCCCGTTCGTCGCTTGCCCGAGGAAATCTTCCCGCCTCCCCGCGAAGAATTGGAACCCCTCCCCCTGACGATGCTCGCTCAGCCCAAATCGGATACTTACACCTTGGCCAAAGGCGACGTGTTGGGCGTTTACATCGAGGGGTTGATCGGCGAACGTGGGCAAGCTATCCCGATCCGTTCGCCAGAGGCCGGGTCCGATGCCCCGGCTCTGGGCTATCCGGTTCCGGTTCAAGAGGACGGCACCATCGCCTTGCCCTTCGCGGACCCGATTCATGTCGCCGGACTGACCATCGACAAAGCACGGGAGAGAATCCGAGAGGCGGTCACCCAAAAGCAGCAACTCGTACCGCCGGATACCTCACGCATCATCGTGACCTTGATGCAGCGACGGAAGTATCACGTCGTCGTTGTGCGGCAAGACACCAGCGGTGTGGCCTTCGATCCCAGCGGTGCCCTCGGTGCGGGGAAACGGGGGAGTGGCTATCCGATCGACTTGACCGCCGGCGAGAACGACGTCCTGAACGCCCTGGCCAAAACGGGCGGTCTGCCCGGGTTGGATGCCAACAACGAGATCATCATTCAGCGAACCATCAAATCCGACGATGGCTCGGTTCCCGATGTTGACATGATCCGGATCCCCTTGCGAGTGCGCCGGGGCGAGCCGCCGAGTTTCCGCCCCGAAGACGTCATCCTGAATGACGGCGACATCGTCTTCATCGAGTCGCGGGAGACGGAGGTGTTCTACACGGCTGGCCTGATGCCTGCTGGGGAACACATCTTGCCACGTGATTATGACCTCGACGTGGTTGAAGCGATTCTGCGCATCCGTGGTCCGTTGGTCAATGGTGGGATCAATCAGCAGAGCCAATTCGCTTTCCAACTCCAAGCTCAGGGGATCGGTTTCCCCTCGCCGAGCTTGTTGACGGTCTTGCGGCGAACGTCGGACGGCCGACAACTGCGAATTCGCGTCGATCTCCATCGTGCTCTTCGTGACCCACGCGAGCGCATCCTGGTTCAACCGGGCGACATCCTGGTGTTGCAGGAGAAGCCAGCCGAGGCGGTGGCTCGATATGTCTCGAACTTCTTCCGGTTGAACTTCTTCTTCCGGATCATCGATCGAGGCAGCGTGAACTCGACGGCCACTATCTCGGTACCGTGAGCGGCGGAGTGGTCACCAGAATTTGGCCCACCAGCGTCGGGTCAAAGGAACCGGCGGGGCGACTCGCACAGCGACGCCCCGAAGGATCATCCGCCCCAACGTGTTGCTGATTCGATCCGCCGCGGTTGGTCCTACCCATCGTCGGACTTGCTCGACGGCGGC
>CAKZUU010000460.1 GCA_937922175.1 uncultured Gemmataceae bacterium | reverse complement strand
ACGGCCACCAACACGACGATGCAACCGACGATGACCATGGGTGTACTCGACGGCGTCAACTCGAACGTCTGAGGCAACTTTTCCGTATTGATGCGTCGTGCGCGATCCACGGCGGCGGATTTATCGAACAATCGCGGATGATGGCTCCAGCAAAGTCGATATGATCGGTACGATCGTCGCCGCCGAACTTCAATTATTTCTCAACTTTTGTGCCGAGTCGGTCGATTTAATCGGCATGATCAGCAAAACAGCACCCGTTCTCCTGCTTTCTCGGATTCTGGAAGCGGCGCACTTTCGGCATACCGTCATCGCCCACAACTTGGCGAACATCAACACGCCGAACTACCGCCGCTTGGAGGTGCCGTTTTCGCTGGAAGGTCGAGGCGGCTCGAGTCCTTCCGGTTGGGCCGTGCCTCCGGTCGTGCCGACCGAAGGGGCGGTCGCTCGAGAAGACGGCAATACCGTGGATATCGAGGCGGAGATCGGCGTCCTGCACCGGAATGCG
This sequence comes from uncultured Gemmataceae bacterium, assembly GCA_937922175.1. GTDB lineage: Bacteria > Planctomycetota > Planctomycetia > Gemmatales > Gemmataceae > CAKZUU01. The sequence goes on along the minus strand of CAKZUU010000460.1, from coordinate 2,954 downwards.
TTGTTGACTGCTGCTGCGACCCAACTCCTGGCTCAACAGTTGTCGCAGTGGCGGAGCGCCATCATGGGTCGGTCGTCGTAAGGATTTCGCATGTCTGCCCCAAGGTCGGTGAACCCGTTTTCGATCAGTGCCTCCGGCATGGCGGCCGAACGCTTCCGCATGGAGGTGATCGCCTCCAACCTGGCCAACGCCCATGCGACACGAACGTCGACGGGCCAGCCGTTCCGTCGTCAAGATGTGATCATCGAATCGGTCGGCTCTCCGGGCCGCACCGGACCCGACGGGGCGATGGGCGTGCGGGTCGTCGAGGTGATCGAAGATCCGTCACCGTTTCAACGCGTCTATCTGCCGTCGCACCCGGATGCGGATGAGGAGGGTTATGTCTCGTATCCAAATGTTCAGCTTCCCGTCGAGATGGTGAATCTCCTGACGGCGATGCGGAGCTACGAGGCGAATCTCAAAGCGGCGCAGGCGTATCGACAAATGTCGGAACAAGCGTTGATTCTGCTGCGAGGGGCCTTATGAGCGTCCTGGGGGTTGCCGGAGTCCGCGCGGCGGTGGTTGCTCCGGCATCGGAGGCGAAGTCGTCGGCGTCGGGCAGCGCGGTCTTTGCCGAGTTGCTGCGCGATGTTTTGTCCCGGGAGGGAGCCGCCTCGCAACAAGCCACTCAGGCGATTCAGACGTTGGCCTCGGGGCAAACGGACAACCTGCATGCCGTCACCTTGGCCGTCGCCCAAGCCGACTTGCATTTTCGGTTGATCCTGGAGTTGCGGAATCGCTTCACCGAGGCGTACCAGGAAATCATGCGGATGCAGATCTGATCCGATCTGATCTGATCTTGGGATGGCCTCATGGATGCCGTGCTCAAATTCCTCTCGCAAATCCGCGCCGTTTGGAGTGGTCTGAGTACCATCCATCGTTGGCTGGCGATCGGAGTTCTCTCCTGCCTGCTCGTCTCGAGCGTTGCTGTCTATGTCATTTCCACTTCGATTGAATACGTCCCGCTGGTCGGGGGACTCGCGGTGGAAGACTCAGGACCGATCCTTTCGCAGTTGGAATCCGCGAGCATTCCGTATCGACTGGAGAGCGGTGGGACCGTCATTCTGGTGCCGAAAGAACAACTGGCCAAGGCCCGCGTCGAATTGGCCTCGAAAGGGAGCATGTCGCGTGGCGGCAGAGGCTACGAACTGTTCGATGACATGTCATTGGGGGCCACGCCGTTTGTGCAAAACGTCACCTATTTGCGTGCTCTGCAAGCGGAACTCGCCCGCTCGATCATGCAGTTGGAACCGGTGGCGTCGGCCCGGGTCTTGATTGCTCGTGCCGAACCGACCCCCTTCATCCGCGACCAACAGCCGACCACGGCCAGCGTCGTCATCAAACTGAAGCCAGGCACGGGGATCAGTCGATCGATGGCGGCAGGAATCGTGTCGCTGGTCTCCCGAAGTGTTGAGGGATTGCGTCCGGAAAATGTGACGGTCGTCGATTCATCAGGCCGGCTGCTCTCTGAACCATCAAAGAATAGCGAGGGGCTGACGGCTTCGGAATTGGAAGTGCGGCGAGAATTGGAAGATTACCTTTCGTCGAAGGCGGAAGAGTTGTTGGCGCGGCATCTGGGTGCGGGTCGCGCCCTGGTTCGGGTCAGTGCCGACTTGAGCCGACAAAAGATCCGGGAAACCCGTGAGAGCTATTCGCCGGAAGAACGAGCTGTCCGCTCCGAACAGATCGTCTCTTCGGAATCGGGCGGCGGGTCGTCGCCACGGGGAGTCGCCGGAGTGGCAAGCAACACGGGCACTCAGCCCGTGTCCACGACGGTTAACAACTCCCGGACGCGGGAAGAGACAACGTATACCGACTATCTGGTCTCGAAGACGACCCGAGAGATGGAGTCGCGAGTCGGCGATCTGCAGCGCCTCAGCGTGGCCGTCGTCGTTGACCTCTCGCCGCGGGAAGGGGCTGAGGTCATCTCGATCAAAGAGGTGGAAGAGATCGTGAAACAAGCGGTGGGATTCCAGACAGGCCGGGATTCCATCAAGGTAACGAATGCGGCCTTGACGGGAGAACTTCCGCCGCCGGAACCGGCGGGGCCGACTCTCGTGGAACAAGCGCATGCCTATGTACAACTTGCACGGAACGCATCGGTTGTGGTAGCCTTCGTTTTTTTGGCCCTTACCGTGTTTATGCTGGCCCGCCGCCTGACGGTGTTGACATTGCCGTCGAGACCGCCGACCTTGTCGGCGGTGCCGACGACGGGTGACGAGGATCGAAACCGATTCGTCGAACTGGCGTTGGCGGATCCGAAAGCGTTGGCCGACGTGTTGTCGGCGTTGTTACGGGGTCGTCCGGAGACCACCCCGATGGAGACTGGGGAAGCGACATGAACGGCCCAGCGGGGATCGATGCGGCCGTCGCCCTTCTTCGATTGCTGCCGACGGAATTGGTCCGCCGCATCCTCAACCTGCTTCCCCCTGCGGACGCCGCCCGCTTGCAGACCGCACTGGATCGGGCGCCCTCGCAACCACCTCCCGAGATCGAACGTTTTGCCCTTGAGGCGTTTTTCCGGCTACGCGGCTCCGTCCCATCGGCGATCGTCGAATCGTCGAGCGTGGCGTCGCCGGCAGAGGCATCAGAGTTGGGGTCGGCGGGGACGGCCTCGGTTCCCTCGCCTCCTCCTTCGTCAGCGCCGAGCACCGAGAAAAGCGAGACGACGGCTTCGGGATCCTCTGCGGAGTCGGCCGGGTTGCGCCAGGTGGATGCGGCATTGCTGGCACGCGCGTTGGAAGACGAACAACCTGCGACAATGGCCTTGGTCTTGAGTCGGTTGGAGGCTGATGCCGCCGCTGCGGTGGTTCAGCGACTTGGTGCGGCGGCGCGAACCGCCGTGGCCAAACGGCTGTGCCAGCCCGTGGCCGTCGATCCCACCTTGGCCGAACAGATGATCCTCTCCGTCCTCC
>CAKZUU010000459.1 GCA_937922175.1 uncultured Gemmataceae bacterium | reverse complement strand
TGATGCCTCTGGTTCTTGTCGCGGGGATGAGCCCTTCGCGCGTGGGGGCCGCTGATGGCAATGAACCGATTCCCCCCTCCGCAGATCTGGTGGTTTGCATCGAACTTCGGCAACTGCTCAATTCCCCCCTCGGTCTTTCCTCCTTGTCTCACATCAGGCTCCCACGACAAGAGGCGAACCATCGCTTCGGCAATCTCCTCCGCTGGCTCAGAGTGGAACCAGCCCGAGACATCGAGCGAGTGATCTGGTCCGTCTCGTCGGCTCATCCTGATCGGGGATGGTTGGTGATTCGAGGTCGATTCGGTCAGGACCCCAACGACTCGTCCCCATCAGCCTCGACACGCCAGCCACCCGATGGAATCCACGCCCACCAGTTCGGCGACGAGCGAATCTTGGAAGCGCAGGGATCTCCGCCGTTCTTTTTTCAGGTCCTGGATGAACAAACACTCGCGTGTTCCTCGCACCTGGAGTGGTTACGTGAACGGAAGTCTTGGCGCCCGCCCCGCCCAGAACTGCGTCGCCTGATGGAGCAATCGGCCCAAGGCACGTGCGGCTGGTTCGTCGCACTCCCCGGAGCGCTGGCGATGGTACCCACAGCAGACGAAACGCAGCGACAATGTCTTGAGCGAATCGAGAGTGTCGTGGGCCTGCTGCGGGTGCATACGACGTTACGATTCGACCTTTGTTTCCGCGTGCCCGATCCGCCGACCTCGACCGCCCTCCAACAGTTCCTCCGCCTTTCTCTGAACAGGGCGAAACAATGGCAGCCGCTCGGTGATCGGGAACTGCCTGAACTCAGCCCCATCCTCGACTGGCTGACGACGTTTCGACTCGCGGCGACCGCTGAGCAAGTCGTCCTGTCCAGCGAACTCAGCGACTCCCGGGTTCGGACGATTTTCCGTCCGTGGCTGAAACTCGACAAATGAGAAGGTGACCGACCCAGGAACCGACACGATGAGCTGCAAACTCCGAATTTCCCGACACGAGGGTAGCTTGGCTGTGCTGGCCGGGATCATGGTGCTCGTACTCAGTGGAGCTGACTGGCCCGAATTTCGGGGGCCGACCGCTCAAGGTCGGTATCACGGGAAGCCCCTCCCGACGACCTGGAGTCCGGAGCAAAATCTTCTCTGGAAGGCGACGATTCCGGGTCTGGGCTGGTCGTCGCCGGCTTTGGTGGATGGCCGAGTCTATTTGACGACGGCCGTCCCCCGCGGTGGGGATCATTCATTGCGTGCTTTGTGCCTCGATGCTGCGACCGGCCAGATTGTTTGGGACGTCGAAGTGTTCCATCAGGACGGGCGAACGGCACCGCCGATTCACTCGAAAAACAGCCATGCAAGCCCGTCGCCGATCGTCGCGGGCGAGCGGATCTACGTGCATTTCGGGCATCAAGGGACCGCCTGTCTGGACCGGACCGGACACATCATCTGGACCAATCGCGACATTCGTTATGCGCCGGTACACGGTAATGGGGGGAGTCCCGTTCTGGTCGACGACATGTTGATTTTCAGTTGCGATGGGGCGACGAATCCGTTTGTCGTCGGCTTGGATGCCTCGAGCGGCCGGGAACGTTGGCGAACGCCGCGATCCTGGGAGGCAACCAAGAGGTTCGCGTTCTGCACGCCGCTGGTGATCGAGGTCGATGGCGACAAGCAGGTCTTTCTGCCCGGTGCGGGTGGAGCGGCTTCCTATCGCCCCCGAGATGGTCGGGAGATCTGGCGTGTCCGTTATGACGGATACTCGGTGGTGCCTCGACCCGTTTTTGGGCACGGCCTGGTGTTTTTCAGCACCGGTTATGATCTCCCCTCGCTGTTGGCGGTTCGCGTTGACGGAAGGGGCGACGTCACCGAAAGCCACGTGGTTTGGCAACTTCGGCGAGGTGCTCCGCTGAATCCGTCGCCGCTGTTGGTGGGCGATGAACTCTATCTCGTGTCGGATCAAGGGTTGGCCAGTTGTGTGGATGCCCGGACGGGCAAGCTCCATTGGCAAGAACGGGTCCCCGGAGCGTACACTTCGTCGCCGATGGAAGCCGGGGGATTGATCTACCTGCTGAACGAAACCGGCCAGGCGACGATTCTCCGGGCGAGGCCGACCTTTGAAATCGTGGCCCGAAGCAAGGTCCCGGAGCGGACACTGGCTTCGTTCGCGGCGGCGGAAGGTTTGCTGCTGCTCCGCAGCCAAAGCTCCCTCTACGCCTTCCGGGAGCGTTGAGAAGCGTCTGGATCAGATATTCTTCCGCAACACCTGCGAGCAACGGCCGCTCCGCTCATACGATTCGCGACGTGCGGGCGGAAGGTCATCAGGGTCGCCGAGTTGAAAGCCGCACTTGTGCAGGAAGTAGTTGACGGCTTGGGTTGACAGCGCCAAGAGCCGACGATACCCGGCGTTTTTGGCTTGTTCCTCGGCGAAGCGAATCAGCTTACGGCCGATGCCCCGGTTTTCGAAGCGTGAATCGACATACACGCAAGCGACTTCGGCCACTCCTTCCTTCGGATACTTGTGCAACGCACAGCATCCGACCGGAACGCGATCCACCTCAAACAAGTAGAAATCGTCGATCTGACGTTCGATGTCAGCGCGAGACCGACGCATCAGCTCATCCGTGGCGACGCCGGCTTGGATCATGGCATGGATCGCGCGAACGTCTTTTTTCAGAGCCTTGCGAATCGACTGATACTCGTTGGCATGAATCAGGGTACCGATCCCCTCGTTGGAGAAGACCTCGGCGAGCAATCCTTCCTCTTCGCGGCCGTCGATGATGTGAATTCGGGGGACGCCCAGACGAGCCGCTCGGGTCGCCTGCTCCAATTTGGAAATCATGTCCGGGGCGACTCGCTCGCGTTGAGACTTAAGGATGTCCGCCGCTTCGTCGACACTGAGTTGGCGAATCAACTTCCCATCCACCTCGACCCCCGGTGCCGGCGCCAGGTAGATTAGTTTGGCCGCATGCAACGCCCAAGCGATGTCGACGGCGACGGTGTCGGAGTTGAGCCGATACGTGTTGGCGTCGCCATCGCAACCCAGAGGAGGCACGACCGGAATGATGTCAGCCCGCAGCAAGGTGTCGAGCAGAGGTACATCGACTCGATCGACGCGCCCCGTCCACAAATGATTGATGCCCTTCAGGATTCCTGCCGGGTGAGCGGTCAAGACATTCGCATAGGCGGCCCGCAGATCGTGAGTGGCCAGACCCTCCAGAATCTCGTGCGTGATTCGATTCGCCGCCGTAATTGCCAAGTCCAGCGTCACCTCGTCCGTGATGCCGGTCCCGTCCGTATTCGACACCTGCTTGCCTGTCGCCTCGGCGAGTTGCTTGATCTGCAAGCTGGCGCCGTGAACCAAGACCACGCCGATCCGCAGCGCCCGAAGCAGGTGGATGTCCACCATCAGATTGGGGAAGTTCTCGTCGGCGACGACGGCACCATCCAACGCGATGACGAAAATCTTGTCGCGGAACTGCGGCACATACCGCAGGATTTCCCGCAATTCCGTGAGATGTTTCATGGCTCCGGCATACGGCTGAAGCGCTCAGGGGTGTCCATCGGCCCTGTATCTTGCACTATACACATTGACCCAGGGAGCGGCTGAGAGATTCTCGCGCTCCCCGAATATTCACCCGAAAGGTCGTCTCGTTCCCCAAGAGTCGGGGGCCTGCTCCAGAGGTTCGTGTCAATGTCGGAAAACGTTGTGATCATTGGTTCGGGACCAGCCGGTTGGACTGCGGCCATTTACACAGCTCGAGCCAACCTTCGCCCTCTCATCTTCGAGGGGGCCGTCACAGCCGAAAATCAGGAAAAGGGAACCCTGCCCCTGGGACAGCTTAACCTCACCACCGAGGTCGAAAATTACCCGGGATTCCCAGCCGGCAACCTCCTTCAGTATCTCGACAGCGCTTTGCCCGCGGACAAACGTGCGTATATGGCCCCGCACACCGGTCACGGTATCAGCGGCCCCGAATTGATGGAACTGATGCGGCAGCAAGCCGTCAATTTCGGCGCCCGCGTTGTGACCGACGATATCGTCCGCGTTGATTTCAAAACTCACCCGTTCAAGTTGTTTGCTCTCTCCGGCGAGCTGGTGCAGGCCAAAGCGGTCATTGTGGCAACGGGCGCTCGAGCCAATTATCTCGGCCTACCGTCGGAAGATCGATTCAAGAATCGAGGCGTCTCCGCCTGTGCCGTCTGTGACGGCGCTCTGCCCCGCTTTCGCGACCGGCCGTTGATCGTCGTCGGCGGGGGCGATTCGGCTGTTGAAGAGGCGACCTACCTCAGCAAATTCGCCAGCCGAGTTTATCTCGTCCATCGTCGTGACTCGCTTCGCGCCAGCAAGATCATGCAGGACCGCCTCTTCGCCAATTCCAAAATCACCGTCAAATGGAATCGCACCCTCGAAGAGGTGCTGGGCAATGACGAGAAGGGCGTGACGGGTGCCCGGCTGAAAAGCACCGTGGACGACCAACACGAGGAAATCGAGGTCAGCGGGGTTTTCCTCGCCATCGGCCACACACCGAACACCTCCTTCCTCGAAGGGCAGTTGGAACTGACCGCGAAGGGCTACATCAAGTGGACCACACCGGCTCGCACCTACACCAGCGTGGAGGGGGTCTTCGCTGCTGGTGACGTCGCCGACGATTACTACCGCCAGGCGATCACGGCAGCGGGCACCGGTTGCATGGCGGCGCTGGATGCCGAACGTTGGCTCGCTTCGCGTGGAGAACACTGACGCCCGCTCTCGCCGCGGCCCCGCAGCGACCTAGGCCCGGCCGAGATAGCGGTAGCATTCGTCGGCCAACTCCTCCAGTCGTCGAAGAACCGCGTCACGATTCGGGCCTTCGCCAAATACGGTCAGGATCGGAGCGCCTCGCTCGATGAGACTGTTCGCCACCGGCACATCCGCGAATCGCGGCATCGTCTTGATTCCTACGCCGAGATCCTCCTCCCAGGGGCCCTCCTGGGGAAAGATGATCGGCTCCGAAGCGAAGAGAATGGCTTTGCCCGCCCATGTTCGGGGTTTTGCCTCGCCTGCCCCCGGCATGAGTCTCGAGTCGAAGGCCGCCGCGTGATGACGAAAAACGCTGGTCCCCATCGAGTATTCCAGAACCTCGACCGATGCTGTGTAGCGCGGATTCACTTCGATAAGGAAATGTCGGCCGTCGTGGTCGATGAGATCAACGCCGAAAATCCCCCTCAGCCCAGCTGCTTCGACCAAGGCTTGTCCCATGCGCTCAATGTCAACTCGCTGCTCGATTGTCAGTTCGATCGGGCCGATGCTCCCGCAATATGCGAACGGCTTGGCTCGAAGCCACGACTGGCCCACCAACTGTTCCGTCACGCCGATGAGGCGAGCGGAGGCACCTTGGCCGATAAATATCGCTGCGTAGGACTGCCCCGCGATAAATGCTTGGAAATAGCCGGTATTCTGCTTTGGACGACACGATGACGGCCAGGCCATGATTCCCGTGCCCCCCGCGCCACAACGGGGCTTCACCAACCATCGCCCTGGATCGTCAGGCGGCGGAGGTGCGAAGCGAACTTCGGGATAGTTTAGACCTCGCCGGCGAAGATTCTCAGCCAACCATTCCGGCGATCGCACCCGGCGCAGACTCCTGGCAGAGCAGCCCCACAATGGCCGGCGTGCGGCCAACTCACGAATGATCTGGGGATGATTCTCCAATCCCCCGGTGTACATCCACGGAACATCGGGAGCGTTTTTGAATAACGTTACCAAACTATGCGGATAATCGGTGCGGGGTATCGGTGTCACCGGGCAACATCGCTGCAAGTCGCGGTCGGCAAAAAGATCGTAGCCATGAGGCACGAATCCGGCCCGCCGCACCGAAAATGCGGCCGCTCGGACACTGGCGCCGACCAAGAGAATCGCTGGATCATCGGGCATGCCACTGATACATTATCGTCACCCACACGCCGACACTTGGATCGAGCGACACCGACCAGCGTGCCCAAGCGTCGGACGATCCCGCCGCAACACCTTCTGACGGTGGATGACCTTCGATGGAATGACTTATGCGACACGCCGCAGCCATATTCGTGGCCTTGTTGCTGATCCCGTTGACATTTCCCGCCGACAAACCGAGACTCCAGGTCCCCAAGTTACTCTCGCCGCAAGACGAGAAATCGACGTTTCGGCTTCACCCCGGCTTTCGTGTCGAATTAGTCGCTTGCGAACCGCAGGTCGTTGATCCGGTGTCGTTGACCTTCGATCAAGACGGACGCTTATTCGTGTGCGAGATGCCAGGGTATCCGAACGCCGGCTCGGGAACCGGGTCGATCACCAACGGTCGGATTAAGCTCTTGCAGGATGAAGACGGGGACGGCTATTACGAAAAGGCCTCGGTTTTTGCCGACGGCTTGCGGTTCCCCATGGGTGTGTTGCCCTGGAAAGGCAGCCTGTTGGCGGCGGTGGCCCCCGACATTCTCGAATTGCGGGACATCGACGGCGACGGGCGGGCCGACTCCCGACGAGTGTTGTACACAGGATTCGGAATCGACAACATCCAACAGCTACTCAATTCGCCTCTATGGGGAATTGATAATTGGGTTTATGTTTGTAACGGCGTCAGCGCCGGGGCCATCCGCAGCAAGGAGAAGCCCGACGCTCCGGTAGTGCTGCTCGGGGCACGCAATGTGCGGTTCAAACCGTCGATCCCGGGCAGTTTGGAACCGGCTTCGGGGGGCGGACAGTACGGTCTGACGGTCAATGCGAATCAGGATTTCTTCTTGAACACCAACAGCGAACATCTCAAACAGGTCATCCTGCCGGATCATTATTTGCGCCGGAACCCTCTTCAAGCTGCGCCGACGCCGTGGACCAACATACCTGTGCATGGTGCAGCGTGTGCCCTCCACCGGATCAGTCCGTTCGAGGCGTGGCGAGTGGAGAGGACGAGTCGGCGGGCCAGCGGTCCTGAGGCGGCTCGTTTCGCCAAGACCGAGTTGGTCCCCGGCGGATATGTCACTTCGGCTTGCAGCCCGTGCGTGTACGAGGCTGACCGTTTTCCCCCTCAGTATCGCGGTAACGTGTTCATCTGCGAACCTGCCAACAACCTCGTCTTCCGCGATGCCCTCGAGACGAACGGGCCAATCTTCCGAGCGCGTCGGGTCGATGATAAGCAAGAGTTCCTCGCTTCGACCGACAATTGTTTTCGGCCCGTTCATTTGAGTGTTGGCCCCGACGGAGCTTTGTACGTCTGTGATTTCTACCGTCCCGTGATCGAAACGCCTCGTTCTCTGCCGGACGATATCAAGGCGCAACTTCCCCTCGAATCACAGGGGCGGGGCCGAGTCTGGCGCGTCGTGCCCCAAGACGACTTCCGGCCGATTCATCCCCAGTTGAGCCATGCCTCCTCTCAGGATCTGGTCACGATGCTGGAGCACGCAAATATCTGGTGGAGGCTGAATGCCCAGCGGGTTCTCATCGAGCGAAAGGATCTTTCCGCGGCAGAAGCGCTGCGTCGAATGAGCCGCGAATCGAAGCGCGACGTCGGCCGAATGCATGCCCTGTGGACCCTGGAGGGTATCGCGGCGCTCGACGATGAAGATGTCGTCCGTGCCTTGGCGGACCCCTCCGACATGGTGCGATGTCAGGCATTACGATTGGCAGAAAGTCGCCTGAAGAATCCTGAGGTGTACAAGGCGGCGGTGGCTTGCGCCGATCACGAGTCTGCCCGTGTCCGACTTCAGGCGGCGTTTTCCTTGGGCGAGAGTATCTCCACGGAGGCGACCTCGGCTCTGGCACGAATCGCCCAACGCGACGGCGGCAATGAATGGATCCGTGCAGCAATCTTGAGTTCGGCGCATCACCACGCCGCTCCTTTACTGGAAAAACTCATCGAGGGCGAGGTCACCGATTCGGTTCGTCCTATCATCGCTCGTCTGGCCGGTCAGATCGCCGTCACCGCGGATGATGCCCAATTAGCGGAACTGCTGATCAAGATTGGACAGCGATCGTCGCCGGCCCTGCGTTTTATCGGCGAGGGTTTGTTGAACTCACGACGCCCCTTGTCGCAGATCATGACCGATCCGCCCTTGGCCTTGCGAGTTGCCCGGGACCGTTTGCGACCGATTTTCGAGAAAGCGAGTCAAATCGCCCTGGATGAGAGTGCCTCACTGGCCGACCGACAAGAGGCGGTTCTTCTGGTTGGTTTCGGGCCGTGGGATGTCGCGGTGTCATCGCTGAAACCGATCCTCGAGCCGCGGCAACCCATTAGCTTGCAGATGTTCGCGATCCGTGCCTTGGCTGGTCGGCAGGAAAAGGAAGTGAGTGACCTGTTGTTACAAGCTTGGCCGTCGGCCGGCCCCCAGGCTCGTCGCGAAATTCAAGAATCGTTGTTCGCCCGGCCGGAGCGACTTGGTCGATTGATCGAGGCTTTGGAGCGGAAGACGATCTTACCGCAACACCTCGATGCCTCTCGGGTCAGTCAGTTGCGGGGGCTTGGTGATGCCGCGCTCCGGCGGCGCGCGGAGAAGCTCTTAACCGGGGCCATCGACACCAACCGCCAAGCCGTGATCGACCGATATCGCTCGGCCCTGGAACTTGTCGGAGATGGAGAACGCGGTAAGGCGGTGTTCGCTCGAGTTTGCGCTGCCTGCCACCGCTTGAATGATGTCGGTCATGAAGTCGGGCCCGACTTGAAGTCCGCCCTGGGCGACAAGACGCCGGAACAATTGCTGGTGGCAATCTTCGACCCCAATCGTGAGTTGGATCGACGCTTCGCCAACTATGTGATCGAGACGACGTCGGGACGACAATTATCGGGAATGATCTCCTCGGAATCGGCGACGAGTGTGACCTTGCGTCGGGCCGAAGGAGTCGAAGACACCATTCTGCGCTCGCAAATCGAGAACATCATCGATACCAATCAATCGTTGATGCCGCAGGGGTTGGAGGAACAATTGAAGCCCCAAGATGTCGCCGACCTGCTTCGCTACCTGCGAAACGCTCGTGAGCCGTGACGGCAAGATCGGGCTCAGCGAACGATGACCTCGATGTCGCTTCCCGCTTCACGAAACAGACGCTGCACCAACGCTTGGATCTGTTCTCTCGCGCGATGCTGGGCGAAGGGATAGACCTCCCAGGCCGCTTCGCGGGCGGCGGGGATATAATCTTCACGGACCAACTCTTCCTGCAAGCGGCGGGTCTTCTCCGCGTCGAGCAATACGCCCCGAAGGCCGCGGTAGCTCGTTTCTACCTTCATCTCTGACAAGATCGGGACGGGTTCGCGGATCACCACCGGTGGCAACTCGATCGTGAGCTGCCTCCGAGCCGCATCATACCACATCGGCCCGTGACGCAATGCCGACATATCCACGCTGAATTCCACCCGGCAGGGGATCGACACGCGCACTCCGATTTGCCCCAAATAGTTACTCGACGTCTTCTCCACCCAAACATTCGCCTTGATCCGATGGACAACCCACTCCGACGACGCTTCGCTGAGGGCCAGTCGGGATCGGCTGACGACCGGATTCTCGCGTGTGGTGGCCAGGTCCAACACGTCGTGAATCAGCTTGATGTACGGCAGAGCGGAAGCCAGATCGGTTGGCCGCGAGGCGATATTCAGGGGGATAGGGATGGACACGCGAGAGTCGGCGGCAACCAGCGAGGCAAGACCGAGCCCCCAAGCAAGGGCAGCAAATGTACGAACCATGGCAAGCCCTCCTTGACGTGCTCTGGGTGATCCATTCGTCGCGAAAGCGAGTCCACGATTCCGCCCCATTGTATCTACGGAGGTCAAGACAACGTCGAATGACCCCGATGAGCCGAAAGCGAAGGTCGGCGAACCATCGAGAAGATGGCCGCTTTTTTTGCGGCGTGGTACGGGAGCAGTTGTTACGATAGCCGCATGGCCATTGCAGTGAATCGTTTAATCGACTTGTTAGAACCGCAACGTTCCAGCGATGTACGATCGGCCGCGTTGACGGTGTTGAGTGAGTTGGGATTGAGAGAGAAAACTGTCGTCCGCGCGATCCTCCCGTTGTTGGACGATCCGGATGACGAGATCCGTTTGCGAGCGATCCAAGCGACGGGGCGACTGCGTTTGGAGGCGGCGTTGCCGATCTTGGCAGAGCGTTTGAAGCACGGCGGGGCCGAGGCCGAAGCCGCTGCCGAGGCCGCCGGTCGAATGGGAGCCCAAGGCAGGGCGCTGTTGCAGCAATCGCTGAACCGGATCGTTCCCGGAGTGAGGCGATATTTGGCCGCAGCCTTGGCCCGTGCGGCATTAACTCAGCGAAGCAGCGGGTTGGAGATCCTCACCGATAAAGAGCCGATGATCGCTGAATCCGCCGTCTCGGCCGT
>CAKZUU010000458.1 GCA_937922175.1 uncultured Gemmataceae bacterium | reverse complement strand
TCGGCGTGCGATTCGCCGACTGCTGCTGCCGGCGCTGTTCCCGACGTTGCTGCCGGTGTTGCCGCGATCCTTGATTTCTCCGCGGTGATGAGCTTCCTCCTCCCGTGGGAGGTTGGCCCATCGGAGGCGGTTGTTGATCGCTCGACGAATTCGATTCCGATTGATTCGGGTTCGGCGGCGGAGGATTTTTCAATCGCTTGATCAACTCGTCGATATCCTTCAGCACCATGTCTTGCAATCGCTGCGTCTCTTCGCCGGGGTCTGGCTGGGCCAAACGCTCCTCCGCATCGCGGCTGTTCTTCGTCAAGCGTTCGATAATCAACGCTTCCTCACTCTCCCCCGGTGGCTCCGTCCGTCCCTCGGGCACCATCGGACGGCCGGGCGGTTCAAGTTTCTTTTCGGGTTCGAGTTGTTTCTCAGGTTCGAGTTTCTTCGCCGGTTCCCGTTTTTGTTCTGCTTCCGATTTTTTGTTCGTCTCTGGAGTGATGACCTTTTCGGTGGGCTTTCCGGAGGTGGACTTCTTCTTGAGCGTCGCAGGTTCGTCGGGTTCAGATGTCTTTTCTGAGGGGGGCATTGGATCCACGCTCGGCGTTGCAACCGAAGGGCGTTCCTCTGCGACTCGTTCCAGACTCTGGCCCACGGTCACCCACGAAAGAAGGACTATCAAAGACATTCGGATCATCATGGTTTGTCCGCCTCTGGCTTCGCTGGTTCGGCCAAAGCACTGTATTCCTGAATCAATTCGACGATGTCTCCCTGCATTCGACGCAGGAGTTGCAGTTCGGCTCGCTCGTCGTCGGTCAGTTGCGATAGATCGGGGTGTTCCTTGGCGAATTGGGCAGTCCGCTCGTTCACCTCCGCTTGCAAAGCCCGCAGCGCTTTGAGTTGCGCCAGCAGGGGTACGTTGTCCGAAGACCTTGCCCCGGCTCGTCCAGCGCCTGCTTGATCACCGCCCCCGCCGGGTGGTTGTCCCCCTTCGCCCTGTGGGGACGTCAATTCCTTGTCGGGTTTGAGCGAGTCCAGCAGTTGATCGATGCGGCGGACAGCCGTGTCTTGCCAACGAACAACGGAGGAGTGCAATTTCTCTTCGCGTTCGGGGTCAAACGGCTCGTTCGCATCCTGGGCAATCTTGATGTCTTCCAGTCGGGCGTCGATGCGAGCGGCCGATTGTCGCATCGCCTCCGTGGCGTGTCCCAACATCTTGCTGACCACCCGGATCGACTTGAAAGACCCTTCAATCAGTTGGTCCAGTTCGTCCGCCAACCCTCGTTCCAACTCCGCCTGATCACTCAGGCTTTGCATGAGCGGTCGGTCCCATGTCTTGGCCTCCATCGCCGTTTGATGGATGCGCTTCATGTCTCGGTTGAGCGACTGTTGTCGATCGCGGATGAATCGGATTCGATCGGTGACTTTCGCCAATTTTTCGCGAGCCAATTCTTCTTCGATGAGTTGTCGTTGTTGTTCCAATTGATCCTGGGCTTGATCGAGTTTATCGAGAGCGTCCTCTTGGGAATCGTCCGAGCGCTCGCCTCGCTCCAGCCGCTGCTGGGCGTCCTCCATGCTCCGAGAGGCTCGGCTCAACGATTGGGCCGCGCCATCGGCCCGCAAACGAGACAGCTCTTCCAGCAGATCGCGGGTCTGCTCCCGCAACTGCTCTTGTTCGCGGGCGAGTTGTTCCAGCGTGTCCTGACGTTGTTGAACGTCGGCCATCTGTTGTGCTTGCTGGGTCTTCTTTTGCAATCGTTCTTGTTGATCGACCAGATCATCCAACCGGTTCTCCACGTCGCGCAGCTTCTTCGCCAAGCGGTCCAAATCGTCGCCCCGACGTTCTTCCAAACGGTCGAGTATCTGCTGAAGCGCCTGGGCGGCCTCTTGCTGTCGCTGAGCGGCATTACCTAGCTTGTTCTCTCGAATGTCGCGGGCGGCCTCGTGAAGCTTGGTCTGCGGTTGCGTGGTGCCGGTGTCCTGTGAAAGTTGTTCTCGGGCCATCCGGGCGGCATCGGCCAACGCTTGCGCCTCGCGTTTGAGGCTCTCCGCCGCGTCTCGCTGCTCCCGCGCCTGCTGCCGCAGCCGTTCGGATTCCGTTTTGGCGTTGGTGGCGTTCGGGTCCGTCGGGTTGTGACGGCTGGATTTCTCTTGTTGGTCGGCTTGCCGTTCCAGGTCCTCGGCGCTTTGACGCCGTTGCTGCTCTTGCGCTTGCTTCTCCTTCGCCAAGCGATCCATTTTCTCCATCAATTGGCTCAGTTGATTGCCCAGCGCCTCTTGGCGAGCGGCGGCCCGATCCAACTCCGCTTGCTGTTCCGGGGGCAAAAGGTCGCGGCGGGATTTCTCCACTTGCCGATCCAGTTGCTCGGTTTGTTGGGCGGCGCGCCGCTGTTCGTCGAGCAATGCTCGTGTCTCACCACGGACTTCGTTGGCACCGCTCCACGGTTCCAGCCGCTGCAACAGCTGTTCCAGCGATTGTTCGACGTTGCGTTGTCGCTTGAGCGCTTCCGCGAGCGGATCCTTGCCCTGGGGGCTTGGAGAGGCGGGATCACGGCTCATCGGCGAGTTGGCCGGCGGCGACTTCTCCGGGCTGCCGCGTTCCTCCTTGTCCGCCCCGCGCTCCGGTTTGGTCGGTTCTGCCTCGGGTTGCTTCGCGGCCGAGTCGTCGACTCGTTCGCGGGCCGAATTCAACAACGGTTCCAAAGCACTGAGTTCGTCTCGGACCAAGCGCTCCAGCTCGTTGGCCACCGCGTCCATGCGGTGCTGAGCCGTCGACGCCGGAAGCTTGTTGTCGTGCAAAGCGTTGCGGATGCGATTGACCTCCGCTCGGAGTCCTTCTTTCTCGTCGCCGACTCGATTGCGGATCTGGTTTTGCAACTGCTCGGCTTGAAGCAACCTCTCCAGGTCCTCGGGTCGAAATTGACCGGTGACATCCCTCTGAACCTTCGCATCGGTGACCCTTTCTCGAGCTTCGCGCTGCCATTCCTGCAAGCGTAGTAATTGCCCACGCACCTGCGCCTGTTCGCGCTGCAACATGGCTTCGAGCGTTGCCGGCGAGACGAGCCGTAACTCGACTTCGTGACTACGGCCCGGCTCCTTATCACCGGTGACGTCGTCGAAATCATCAGCGGCAATTTGCAAAATCAGGGTATCGTTTTCCTTCAACGGTGAACCATCCGGGTGCCGAAACGACGCGATCCGCAATCGATCCGACAAGGCGAGATGCGGCAAGCGCAGGCGAACCGGTAGCACCGCACCGGCAGCGCGGGCAGCCTGCTCGATGGGGCGATGGTCATACAACCAAATCCTGTGTGCCGGACCATCTTTAACGGTTCGATACTCCAACCAGGCCGAGCGGATCGCGAACGTCGGATCGTGGACCAGGGCCCGCAACGGGATCTCGGCATCGGGCGTCACGTTCAGACTGTCGTGACTTGCGCTGGGGCGTTCGAGAACCACGCTGGGGGCCGGGTCGGCCATGATTCGCGCGTCGATCAGTCGGGTCGCTCCGAATCCCGTCGCATCCTCAAATCGAAGAGCGTAGACGCCGGGCAAGCGGGGGGTGAACGTGACGTCGAATTGCGAACCGTCTTGTGCGAGAGTCGCTGGCACGGGTTCCCAAACGCTTTGACTGGCCGCTTGGCTCAAAAACGCTCCGAGCTCGTTAGCCGACCCCAGCGGCAGAAAGCCCGCTGCCGTCGTCAGTATGGGCTGCTCCGGCCGGTAAGCTACCCAGGCACGGGCGATCGGTCGGCTGACACCGGCCCGTAGATGCACATTCGTCCCGGCGACCGCCTCAAACGACGTCGCGCCGTCAGGCATCTGTCGCGGTGGGAGGTCTGTGTACGGGGGAAATTCCAAGCGCAACTGGGGCGACGCCCGACCATCAAGCGGGACCAGCTCCGGCGGTGGCAAAACCAAGACCTCGTGCCATGCGGTCACCCCATCATTGGCTTGGATCCGAAAGCGAAACTCTCGGGGAACGCGGCTCGACTCTAGCCGGATCGCCAACTCGCCGTCCACTGATACGACCCACGTCGACTCGACGGGCGGCGCTCCCGCCAACCACAGCGATAGCGTGGCTCGCTCGGGAATCACTCCTTCGACGCGCGCTCGAATCTCCAATGGTTCGCCCAGAGGATGGCGATAGGGCCACGTGTTGGGTGAGACGAGTTGAATCCTGGTGAGCGCGGGCCATGCCGTCGGACCAAACGGCACGCAGAGCCGCTTCAGGGCGAGAGATGCCTCATGGGGATGCAACCGCAGGAGAGACAAAACCAGCACCAACACGAAGACGCAGGCGCATCCTGCGAGCATCATTCCGCCGGACGATACCAACTCGCGCAGGTCGAACTCTTCCGCCGCCCGCACGGCACGGCGAATCGTCGCTCGGCGGAGCAAAGGGGACGAAGTCTCCTCATCGTCAGCGGGCTGCTGCATGAATTCGATGGCACTGGCCAAAGCGTCGTTCAGTTCCGGATGACGCTCCTCCAAGCGAAGGGCGAGATGGAAATTATCGACGGGCTGCCAAAGGGGGCGGATCAGCCAGCGAATCAAGGCCCATCCGGTTCCTAAAAGAATCGTGACCAGGGCGATGGCCCGAACCAGGGACGGAAGGTGCACGAAGTAATCGAGAACCCCCACCGACAAGGCTCCGGCCAAGAGAACGGCCGCTGTCGCACAAACTCCTTGAACAATCACCGTCAAACGGATCCGCCAACGCAATCGAGCTAATCGACGATACAAATGCTTGGGGTCGAATTGCGGGAGCGTCGCGGGCAGCATCAGACCGTGTCTCCTCCAGGTGGCGCCGTCGAGCACTCTATTAGTGTCGGGCAGATCAAGAGCGGATTCAAGGCAAATGTGCCCCTCGCGGCGATGCGTCGCTCTCGGCCGTTCCTCCCGGACATGAGAAATCGGTGAGTCGAAACTCAAGGCGGAACGACCCGCCGACAGCAGAACGACCGACGGGAACGACCTAAGGTCACAAAATGTGCATGATGTCGCCATCCTGCACAATGTAGGTCTTTCCCTCTAAGCGGTGGACGCCCTTGGCTTTGGCCTCCTTCATAAGAAAGCCGCAACTCTGAAAATCGTCGTAGCTGACGACCTCGGCTCGAACAAAGTTCTTGGCCAGATCGGTATGAATCTGTGCAGCTCCTTCGACGGCGGTGGCTCCACGCGGAATCGGCCAAGCGCGGCATTCGTCGTCACCAACGGTGAAGAAGACGATGCGTCCCATTCCGTAAAAGATCCGTCGCAACACGTCGCCTCGATCCGATTCTTTCAGCCCCAGATCGGCTATAAACACGGCGCGCTCGTCCGGCGGCAATTCGTCCAACTCTAACTCGAGTTTCGGCGCGGCCTGCAACGCTCCGGGAGCGAGAGTCAACAGGTCCGCCGGCAATTGATTCCGCAACACCTCCGAGTCGCCTCGATTCACCAAAACCATCTCCGGTTTCAGCGTCAGCAATTGGAAGCTCCGCACCGCTTTCTCCTCATCTTCCGTCAAGCCCATCGCCGACGCTCCGTGTCCCGCCTCCAACGCCGCGACCATCCGTCGCAACAGAGCGAGTTCCGCCTCGTCCGCTTCCCGATCTTTGGCGGGTTTGGGCTTTTTCAGTTGCGTCTCGAGGCGCCCG
>CAKZUU010000457.1 GCA_937922175.1 uncultured Gemmataceae bacterium | reverse complement strand
ACCAACGGCCTTGAAACGTCTTGCCTGCCGGCATCGCCTTGCCGAAGACGACCTCGATGCTCTTTTGCGTCAGCACAAATTTGTCGATCTTTACCGTATCGTCCGTCAGGCGCTGCTTGTTGGTGAATCGAGTTATTCCCTAAAGGCACTCGAGCCTTATTATAACTTTGCGCGGCAGGGCGATGTCGCGACGGCTGCCGCAAGTATTGAGGTTTACCATCAATATCGACTTGATCCCCTCCATCGGTCTCATTTGCTCAAAGCGATCGAGGATTATAACCGCGTTGACTGCGAATCGACAGCGGCCCTGCGCCATTGGCTTGTTCAACAGCGTCCTCCCGATCTTCCGTGGTTCTCACCGCAAGGGGTACCCTCAGGCGCGACCGATCGCCAACAAGAGGTTTCCGAGACCGTCGCTGATCTCGTGCGTCAAATCGAAGCCGCTGCCTCAACGCCTGATCATCCCTCGGCACGGTTGCTTGATCTCTTGGATTTCCATCGCCGGGAGGAGAAGCCCGTTTGGTGGGCTTATTTTGACCGCCGCGAGCAAAGTGAGGACGACCTTTTCGACGATCTCGATTGTCTTGTTCACTTGGAACTCGATGGCGAGCCGGTCGAGGAAAAAAGATCACTGATTTACACTTATCGTTTTCCGCCGCAGGAGACCAAAATTCGAAAAGGCGACACAGTGCACGCCTTATCAGGTTTGCCGTCCGGGGACGACAGCGTCGGCACCATCATTGATCTGGACGAGAAGCATGGATTGGTCCGGATCAAGCGAGGGCGGATGCGAACCCCGCTGCCGAAACGGTTATCGATCGACCTCGGAGGACCCATCGATGCCCGAGTCCTGAAGCAGGCACTCCGCCGGGTCGCCGAGGATTGTTTAAAAGGGTATGCTCGTTTCCCAGTCATTGATGCGATACTTTCGCGCTCTTTACCAAGATTCGCAGGACGAACGATCGGTGAACCCATCCTGTACCATCAACAAGCACTGTACGACCATTTACTCGATGCCATCCTGACATTAGATCGCTCGTATCTTTTTATCCAAGGTCCACCTGGCAGCGGTAAAACTCATATTAGCGCTCGTTTAATTGTTGATCTGATCCGGAGGGGAAAGAAGGTTGGTGTCAGCGCGAATTCACACATGGCGATCAATAACCTTCTAGCGAAAGTTGAGAAATTTGCAGCCGAGACGGGTTTTCAGTTTACAGGAATCAAGAAAAGTACGGATGACGATGATCAGTTCCGTGATGGACGCTATATTCGGAATGTCATGCACTTAACCAATCTGGATCCTCACGCTCAGTTAATTGCCGGAACTGCTTGGCTTTTTGCCGATGAGAGGTTGGAACAGTCAGTCGAATTCCTGTTTATAGATGAGGCAGGGCAGGTGTCGCTGGCGAACACGCTAGCAATGGCGACGGCGGCGCAAAACATCGTATTAGTTGGAGATCAGATGCAGCTCGGCCAGCCGATTCAAGGAATCCATCCGAGCGAGGCGGGGCAGTCCATTTTGGAGTTCCTTCTCGAGGGTCGACCCACGGTACCTCCGGAGCGCGGCGTGTTTTTGAGTGAGACGAGGCGCTTGCGGCCAGAAATTTGCGACTACATTTCCGAGGCTTTTTACGAGGGACGGCTAAAACCACACGAGGTCGCTCGACAGCAGTGGCTCGAATGGGACGACCGATGCGCCGACATCCCCGCCGCGGGAATCCACTTCCATGCCGTCCATCATGAGGGCTGTTCGCAGAGGAGCGAAGAAGAGGCCCGAATCATCAAAGATTATTTTCATCGTCTCCTGGGCCAGAGGTTTCACGATCAGGGTCGTGAACCACGGAAGTTAGGTCCTGACGATCTTCTCGTCGTGACACCTTATAATGCTCAAGTTCAATTGCTGGCCCGTTATCTCCCCGAGGGTGCTCGGGTAGGCACCGTGGACAAGTTTCAGGGGCAGGAAGCGCCAGCGGTTCTCATTTCGATGTGTGCCTCCAGCGGCGACGACGTGCCGCGAGGGATCGAATTTTTGCTCAATCCCCAACGGCTGAACGTGGCGGTTTCCCGCGCGCGATGTTTAGCGATCGTCGTAGCCAGTCCGCGCCTTTTGGATGTTCCCTGCCGCACCGTCGAGCAACTGCGAGCCGCCAACAAGTTTTGTCGGCTGGCCGAATTCGGCGGTTTTTCAGACGATCTTGAACCAGGACGATGAGCGACGCCGGCCGGCTCAAGCGATTTAATGCAATTCTGTCAGCAGTTGATCTCCTTCAACCGTTTGTCGCTAGCGCACTGGCGTCGAAGCCGCGTCGGTTTTTTGGATTCGGTCGCCCAAGGCACCCAAGCCAAGAAAATACTTCCCGCGTGTCTCAACCCATGATCCGCTGGTTGATCGACGCTGGCGATCACCCGGAGGCCGGCGGTAAGAGACCATATTTCCCTCGGGAGATCCTTCGACCCACCTCACGGTGTAACTATTTCTTGGTTCGATTCTCCTAGATGTGTAGACGAAAAGACGATGATGAGATCTGCCGAGAGCGGTCGACCGGGCCCGATGGTCGAACCATGATCTTGGCAGGACAAAGTGCTGGACTCGGTCGATCGACACGACGCCGAGGAGATGGGAACATGAAAGAGGCGCGTTCGATACCTTCGCCTGCACAAGTCATCCGACGGTTAGGTCTGCCGCCCTGGTGGAGCAAACTGGCGCTGGCAGTGGCAATGACAGTCGGTTTGGCCGTGTTACTGGCCGCCTTTGCCGGTGTATTCAAGCCCAAAGTTCTGCTGCGAAGCATCGACCGCCGTGCTGCCCCGTCAGGAAACGAAGCAACGGCGGAGGTTCGGCTGATCAAGCGGCCACGTTTTGAGTCAGCTGTGGGAACCGTTCGAGCCGTTCATGAGTCGTCGATTGCAACGAAAATTCTTGCTCGGGTTGTGGAGGTCAAGGTCAAGGCAGGTCAAGCCGTGACCCGAGGCGAAGTGGTGGCGAGGCTGGACGATTCAGATTTGCAAGCACGGGTGAAGCAGGCGCGGGCGGCTGAGGCCGTGGCAGTGGCCGCTCATGCCAAGGCGGTGCAAGACCACGAGCGTCTCCGTCGGGCGGCGGCTACGGGAGCGGTCTCGTCGCAAGAACTCGACCAGTCGGTGGCGGCGCTGCGAAGTGCCGAGGCTGATTTGGAACGTGCCCGTCAAGCCATCAACGAAGCCGAGGTCATGCTCGGGTATGCCACTTTGACTTCCCCGCTCACCGGTGTCGTAATCGACAAGCGTGTCGAGGTCGGCGACACGGTCAGCCCGGGGCAAATCCTCATGACCGTCTACGATCCGACGCGGCTGCAAATGGTGGCCAGCGTCCGCGAATCGTTGGCGCTGCGATTGAAGGTCGGGGATCCGGTTCGCGCCAAGCTCGAATCGTTGCAG
>CAKZUU010000456.1 GCA_937922175.1 uncultured Gemmataceae bacterium | reverse complement strand
AGAGGCTTGTCGCTCGGGGGGCGAGACTCCACACAAACGATCCGACGTGAGGCAGGCACAGGGACAAACCAGCCAACCGACTCGATGGCGCGTTCGGCCAGGTCTTGTGGCGAGTCGCCTGATCGAGGCATCGGTTCGGTGTTGACCAACAAGATAGTGGAAGAAGTGTCGCCCGGATGGGTGACGGTGGCCAGCACCCGCCGCGCTGCCCAGGTTTTCAAGTTGAGTTGCCGAAGTTGCTCAGGGAATGATGTTTCGTCGGCCGCCAACCGAAACGCCTCGCGTACCACGTCGAGCAGCCACGAGCCGGTGCCATCGGGAGCTTGGTCGGTGAACAGGAGCTCCGGTTGCCACAGACGAAGGGCGAGCACCAATTGAGCGAGCATCTGTTTTCGGGCTTGGCCGTGGTGCAAATGATCCCAGACGGCCCACAATTCGCGGTCAGAGAGCGGTTCATCGAAGGGGGCAAGAGGAAATCCGCTCAAGTTTTCCGACAGCGCGGCACCTACGCGACGAAGCGCCTGATTTCGTTGGTACGGCTCGGCTGCGGCACGAAAGGGAGACAGACGCTCGTCGGGTCGGATGATTTGAATCGCCCCGACGAGGTAGCCGGAGTCGGCACCCGCATGCGCGAAGACATCCCAAGAGGTGGTGTCGGGAGAGGCGTGGAGGGCGAGCATGGCCAACCGGCGGCCACCGCTGCGACGAATCGTCCAGGTCTGGCCTGCGTCTGTGGTGGTAAGGATGGTTCCCAATTCGCCGACGGCCCAGCCCGTCTGCTCATCGTGGAAAAAGACCGCGTGCAGCGGCAGAGGTTGTCCGGTTGAATGCGGCTGCCACGTCCGCCCCCCATCTTGGCTTCGCAAGACAAAAGTCCCGGGACGCCCGACTACCCAATATTGGTCGCCCACACAGCAAACGGAGTGGAAATCGCACATCTCCTGCACGTCGCGCGACCAATGGGCGACTTCTCGCAGCTCCCCGCTCGCGTTCGCTGGCGAGAGGACGTGAATCATCCCCCCTTGTCCGACCGCAACGACACTGTTCTTACCTCGGACGATGGACCGAAAATGGCGAGCGCCTTGCGCGTCCACCACATTGCCCCGCTCGACCCGGTTGTCGATGCGAGCGAACCGTCCCCAACTTCCCGCAAGAATCCCCTGATGCGGAGACTGAAAATCGGCAGCCAGCCAATCGGCCTGTCGCTCACCCGGAACGATGGTCCAAGAGCGACCCGCGTCCTCGGTGCGAAAGACGCCGCTGCTGTAGCGGTCGTTGGAAAAGCCCGCGACGATGCCCGTTTTCTCGTCGAAAAAGCGAACCGCGTGGAGACCGGGCAGCGTATTCCAGGCGAGGCGGTTCCATTTCAAACCGCCGTTCGTCGTGGCTAAGATGACCCCGTGGCTTGAGCCGTCGGGTAGTTCCTCACGACCGACCGCCCACCCAACAAAGGGATTGACGAAATGAAGTGCTTGGAGTGAGGCGCGAGTGCCCGTCGGTTGACGCTCCCAGCTCTGTCCCCCGTCAATACTGTGCCAAATGACGCCGTCGTCGCCGGCGGCCCAGCCCTCTTGCGCATCGACGAAATAGACCGCGCGAAGACAGGCGTCGTTCAAGGGGGGATGGTCGACCGGTGCAGCCACGACTTGATGCACCAAACACAAAAGAAGGCCGCTCCCGGCAGCGATCCAACGAATCATCCGTGACGTCCTCATGTCTGCGGTTAGTCGAACAGCCAAAACCGAACAATGGCATAAAGGGCGCTGATCGCGTCCCTCCAGCCAATCTTTTTCCCTTCCTCGTAGGTCCGTCCGGAGTAGCTGATGGGGACTTCAAAGATGCGCCACCGTCGGCGGCGGGCGATTTTCGCCGTGAATTCCGGCTCGAAGCCAAACCGATCTGATCGCAGCCGCATCCCCCGCAGCACCTCGCGGCGAAAAGCCTTGTAACAGGTCTCCATGTCGGTGAAATTCAAATTCGTCAGCATGTTCGAGAGCGTTGTCAACAGACGATTGGCAACCGCGTGCCAGAAATACAGCACGCGATGCCGCTCACCGATGAACCGCGATCCGAAAACAACGTCGGCTTGATGATCGATAATCGGCTGAAGCAGGCGGTGGTAATCGGCAGGGTCGTATTCAAGATCCGCATCTTGGATAATGATCACGTCGCCGGTGGCATGCGCGAAACCGGACCTCAAGGCCGCGCCCTTCCCTTGATTGACCGCGTGACGGACAAGGATGATCTCGGGACACTCGGCGGCGATTTGAGTCAAAACTTCGCCCGTCCCGTCTGTGCTGGCGTCATCGACGACGATGATCTCTTTTGAAATGGGGACGGCACGCACGCGGCGAAGAAGCTCTTGTACCCAGGGCCGCTCGTTGTACACCGGCACCACGACCGACAATTTGAACCCCGACGGGATCTCGAACAGTCCGAGCTGGCGACAGGCCCCTTCCCCTAACAACTGACGCAACGCTGAAAAATCTCCGCGCAAGGAAGCGGAGACCTTCGGCGAATCGACTTCAGACCGGGGTGATGGGAGGCAATCGTGCGGATACACCGCGGCCATTTTCGCAGTCCTCGCTGGTGGCCGCGGATTATCAACCGAAGCCGCAGATCCGGTCAAGACCGGTTTCGCTCTCGGAAACGAAGCGACAACGCCCAGAAAGCCAGTCCAATTCCCGCCAGTCCAAGCGTCCCCGGCTCCGGCACATCACGCGGTTGGTGCGGCTCGTTGGGAGCGGCGGTCGTCACGAATTCACCACCATCGGGTAAAGGCTCCGACCAAATGTCCTCCGGCGGTGGCTCGATTGAATAAATCGGTGGGTCTGTCGGTTCCTCACTTGGTTCCGTGACGACGCCATCTGCCGTCTTGTCCGGCTCGCTCGGGTCGCTGTCCGGGGCGACGGGTGCCGAGGGATCCAACGGCGCGGGACGACCGCCGAACGCATTGGCCTCGCCGCCGAGGGCGAGGAACCAAATCATCGCTGCGAATGTCACGCCCCAAAGCGACACGTTCAAAAATCCTCGTCGATTCTTCATCTCCCTCTCCTGCTCTGTTTCGACGACGAGGCGAACTCCTCGCCGGTGCTTCCCTGGAGCAATGTCAAAGCTCAGGGTAAGTGTCAAGCGCAGCTTCAGGCGTTGTGATGCGGCATGCCTCGGCCCATGATGGAGGGTAAGCCAGGGGTTTTGGGTTACGAATGCCCAAGGCGGGCTGGTGAAACTGGGGGAAAAGCGTCGTCCCTTTCAGTTACGGGGGAATCGCTTAATTTGCGAAACGATCCGAGAAGAAAAATTCTAGGCAACGTGACGGTTTTTCGCCGAATAAGGAATCGCGGGAAGCAACGCCGCTCCACATCCGCCACGGGCGACGGATTCCAAGGGGGAGAAGTGTTCATGCGCCAGCGACTCGCCATTGCTGCGATCACTTTCGGTAGCGCACCGGGCTTGGTCTGGGGAGAAGATGTTGAATGGCGCGCCGCGACCTCGAGTCGGCCGCAGCCGACCGCCGTTCAAAAAACATCGATTCAAACCGACGAACCGACTCAGCACCGTGAACCAAACGTCACCGCCGAGCCGAAGATTGAATCAGCTCCTCCGGGTTCGCCGGAGTCGGCGCCCGTTTCACCTCCCCCGGAAACACTGCGTCCACCGCGCCCTGTGAATGAAATTGTCAACAACATGGCATCTCCGGGCGAATCGGTCGGCAGTTCTTCGACGTCCAGCATGATCGACCACGGTCTGACCATCGAACCGAGGGAAAGATCGGCTCGATCTCGAGCTTACGCCAGCGCCGAGTTTTTGCTTTGGTTTACCGACCGGATGAATGCCCCGCCCCTGGTAACGACGGCTCCGCTCCCCCCGGGCGGTCTGTTGCCACCGAATTTCGGCCTAATCGGCGAACCCGGCACGCAAATCCTCTACGGAAATGGACCGATCGGGACTTCCTTCCGGATGGGCGGTCGGTTCAGCTTGGGCGTTTGGCTCGATTGCGAGCAGACGTGCGGCGTCGAGACAACGTTCTTCTTCCTTGGTCGAAACGCCGACACGGCAGTTTTTTCATCGCGGTTGACACCGGTGCTTTTGCGGCCGTTCATTCAACAGAATCCACCGATTGGGCCGAACTACCAAATTGTCGCCTTCCCGCCGGGCTTCTCCCAAAACAACCAACCGTTCCCAGACCAAACGGGCACGATCAGTGTTCGCTCGGCCACCGGGTTGTGGGGTGCCGAGGTCAACGCGAAGGAATGCTTTGTCAGCCAATGCACACCGACGGGAGGCTTCCGCATCGACCTGTTTGCCGGTTTCCGTTATCTCGGGATGGACGACCGATTGACCGTGGTCGAGGATTTGGTGCTCGGCCAGAACAACGTCGCCGGATTTCCCCCCGGCACTACGGTGATCGTGACAGATCGCTTCGATACGTATAACCAATTTTACGGGGGCCAAGGTGGAGTCCGTTGGGAGGCGCGGAGCGGGCCGTGGTGTTTCGATGGTCGGGCCTCGTTGGCGTTGGGAGGTACAAGGCAAGTGACGCATATCGACGGTGGTCAACGCGTCACGCCGCCGGCCGCCCCCAGTCAGTTTTTTGTCGGCGGTCTGCTGGCGTTGCCATCGAACATCGGGCGGCACGTCACGGGCCGATTCTCCTTCGTCCCCGAATTGACCTTGAACCTCGGCTACTTTGTTCGACCCAACTTGAAGCTCTTCGCCGGTTATAACCTGTTGTTCTGGACC
>CAKZUU010000455.1 GCA_937922175.1 uncultured Gemmataceae bacterium | reverse complement strand
AGATCGATCGGTATGTCCAAGGCGGCGGGAAGTTGAGGGACCTGGCGAAGAAGATCGCCGACTGCGGAATCAAGGTTGAAAGTGCCATCGGCTTCAGCCCGTGGATTGTCGATGATGCGGGCGTTCGTCGGAAGGGCCTCGGCCGCCAGCTCCACGACCCGATCTAAAGACAAATTTTGCCCCCGAATCGTGCTTGTGTTGAGGCACAGCCGGATCGGTTGCCCTGTCGGTGCCGACCTGCCTGGGCCCGCCAGACCTGATGCCGCTCCCCACGCCGAAAGCCCCTTGAGCCAGACTCGACGATTCAACGCACCAGGACCTGGTTTCATCGGATCCCCCCAGAAAAAAGCGGGCACGGCAATTGGCGTTCCCCCTTTTGCCTCGACTAACTCAGCTGTACGAGCCGGGGGCCAGCAATTCAACAGCACTGCGAAGCCTCCTCATCGCTTTGTCATCGAGAGGTCGTTACGCGAGTAATCAATTGTGACAGGTCACTCGTTTCACGGGAAAGATCCCGCGTGGGCTCCGGCAGGGTACGAGAGCGAAGTCGCCGTCGAACGAACGAGCACGATGATTGGCCATATTTCCCCCGCTCGGCTAGCTTCAATAGGGGGACACTCGTCGGCCCTCACTTGCATTCGAGGTGCATCGGTGAATCCCCAAAGCTGCCCTGGGCGAGGTAGACCATGACCAACCGACCTGAGCAGGGTCGAACCGAACCATCGGACCAGCTACAAACGCATCATCGGCCGCCCCTGACCACCCCTGCTCCCTCAGAGCTGGCCGTCGACCGGGAGGTTTTCGAGGAACATTTAGATGGTGCCGACGAGAACACCATCGCCGCTTGGGCAGGACATGCTCCCGAGAAATGGCAGCGTGACGCGGCATTTGATCGTTTGTTGCCGACGATTGAGAGAATTGGGCAATTTTTTCATCGGCGATACCCCAATGGCCCCATCGAGTCACCGGCGGACGCAGCTGCTGTCATCTGGCAACGACTCGCCAAATACAACCCCACCAAAGGTTCGTTCTCGAAGTGGTCCTGTGTGGTGGTTCATAACTGGATCAAAACAAGATTCTGTCAAGAAACTTCACGACGATCGTTTTTTGAGATCGAGAAACAATATAAGAAGACCGCCGACGATGAAACAGACTCATCCGATTCGGAAACGCCTCGTCGCCGGCAGGAAGGGAGCGAGCCTCGGCCCCCAGAATACCGAACGACTGATGACCGTGCCGACGAAAGGGCCGAGAACATCCTCGTTTGGGCCGATAACCTGCGCGACGCCCTTGATCGGATGCGGGAAGTCGCCAAAAGTAGAGTAAACTATTACGCCGTCTTTCTGATGCATTTACGTCTGATCGTCGCGAAGATGTTAAGCAATACCATCGAACATGAAGAGCGAAGTAACACCATAGAACGAGTCATCCGCTGGCGTAGCGATGAGCAATGTCTAACTTTCCGGCAGGGCTGGCCGGAACTCGGAACCATCTGGAATGGGTGCCGACCATTGCTGAATCAACCGCCGAATTTCATCACGGTCGACGACTTTTGCAAGATGGTGAACAATACTTCGCCCCAGATCGAACTCACCGCCGCTTTGTGGAATCAGTGGACGAAACGAGCTAGAGATCATTTCCGCGAAGTGTTGCGCGATGACCGACGGTGGAAAACGCTCTTCGAGAACCTGTTGACGAATCGAACATCGACTTGATTGGCGGTTGTTTCAAAACCACGCCCATGAAACAGGAGCGCATCATGTCTGTGACACCCGAAGTGCAGAACCTCCGATTCCATCAGATTCCCCATCCTCTTCGCCCGCAAATTCACATTCAGGTTTTTCGAGACAGCATGTCGGCATGTCAGCATTTACGCGATCATCTTCTCACTGCCCCGGAATGTTATGCCTGGGGTATCGTCTGCCCCGAATTTCACGAGATTCTCGATATAGAGAATGATGACACTCGGTTTTATTATTGGGAGGAAGCCAAACGATCCAATGGAGCATCGGCGCAACTACTTTATGATATCTATAGTGAGGCGATCCGGTTAAATTCCGCCGATGCCGCAATTTTGAAATGGATCATTACCAACAGCTACGTGACCATTGTCTTGGGCCTTGATGGTGTCGTCGTTGTGATCAATGACCGTTTGTCGGTGGTAGCGAGTGCCTATCTCCCAGGCCAGGGTGATGCTCGCGGAGTGCAGGACAGTCGTTCCTTGGGTCGAAAGGGCTTTCCGCGTGAACGGCCGATGCGGAATGGACGTCCCAGCGGTCGACGCGAAGCGCTTGCCGAGCGCGATCGTCGCGTGATGGAACGTCGCGAAGAAAATTGGAATCTCGAACAAAAACTCTACTACCGTGTCTTTCGCCCTGCTGTGCAATATGTTCGACGCTATCAACGAGCTATTCCCTCTTCCGCGATGCATTCTTCCGTCGTTAGCTTTGAGACCTTGAAAACAGTCCTTCCCCCAGTCACCCAACTCAAATGGGAGGATTGGCAGAACTTACGCCGCCTGTGCGGCCGTGAGGTTATATATGGATGATAACTTTCTGATTAACCGAAATTTACAAGCGACCCGAGACGGGCAGACCGATCCGCGACACATCGTCTCGGTCTGGGTTGATGAATTGGCCTCGGCTCTGGAGTTCAGCGAGCGGACATCGCACGAAGCGTATACCTTACTCGCCACGCGAGAGAAACTCCGCCGCGTCCGTTCCGAGCTGTTGAGTGAACAGGATCGGCACCTGATCCAACAGGCAGATCAGATCATCGCCGCGGAGGGAACGGTGTTGGCAGACATGGCGTTGGCACTTCTTGATCCGACTTCATGGCAGCAGGAGTTGGCCAGATTCAGCGATGCATTTGAGGATGAGATCAATTCGGTCGAGCAGATCGTCGCCGCATCAGACTTATTGGATGATCTGGACGACGCTCAGTTGTTATTGGTTGCGGCAGAACGACTCGGAAAAAGCGAGCCTGAACTTTCGTCCCAATTGGACGACTGCGAGACGGAATTGCTACGTCATGCGGATCTCTTTTATCCCGCCACCGTCTATATTCAAGGGATTGGACAAACGTTACGAACGGATCTGGATGAAGAAGATTATGCCTTGGCGGCAACTACCTTAAAATTCGTTGATCTCCTGGAGCGATTTGAGGAGTTGGAAAGCGAATTGAACTTTCAGAACATTATGCCACTGCCGCCGAATGTTTTGAAGTCGCTGAATCATCAAATACGGTTGGAAAAAGGTCTGACACAACCTCAGAGCCGACTGGTTCAGCAAATGCGAAGTTATCGAAACGATTTGCGAACGCGACCGTTAGCGGCAGCAGCGTTGCTGGAAGCGAGCGAAGCACCTCGCCGCTACATTTGGTCATCGCCCGATCAGGCCGTCGTCGCGCGAATGATGCTCCCCGCCAAAGCAGGTCACCGAAATGAGGAAATCCGCATCGGTTTCTTCCGAGCGTCGGACCAGGCCCCGGTGTCCGATTGGGCCGGCAAATCTCTCCTCCTGGGCACCCTGCGCGCGACGATTGATTCCGAAGGAATCGCGCGATTCACCCTCGATCAAATACTACAGGTCAACGAACCGTGGCGATTGTCTGTCGAACCAGACGAACGCGAATGGTCCCTGTCGGATTAGTTTGCCCGGCGACGGGAGTTGATCGGCCCTATGAATTTTGATCATTTCCAGGATCGAATCGATCGGAAGCTGTGTCGTTCTCCGGATAGTCTGCGACCTCAAGATGCCAGCGACATCGCCAGCCGATTCGGACCATTGGCCCGTTGGTGCCTGGATCCGATCGTTTTGGAAAAGGCACGTCTCGATCCATCGGTGACCCGGTCGGTGTCTCAACAGTGGTTCCCCGCTCGTCGCTGTCCGCAGGAGGCGGGTGGATGTTGCCTTCTCTTCGCCAATAACCACGCGCCAAGCCTTCTCCGCTCGGCCTTCGTGCTGCCCTTGCGTTGGCGACGCGGGATCAAGTTCAGTCCGACTCTTCCTCCAGCGGTCATCGATTTGGGCCGTCGCGTCCTGAATATGTTGTTTGAACAGAAACTCATCGATTCGATCAACTGGGGACTTGATTGGTCGAGTGAAATCGGCGAGGCGAGGTTTCCCCCAATACCATTGGAGGCAGAATCGGGTTGGGCATCACTGGTCGCTGGACTCTTGGTAGCGACCGAGGGAGGTCACGTGAACCCCGCGGTGTGGGCCTCCGCAGCTTGGCGAGACGGCATCGTCGAAGTTGACCGACTTGATGCCAAACTGGCTTTGGCGAAGGAATTTGCCGTCACACATTTTTTCGTCCCGCGAAATCAACTTCCCGAGGCTGACACGATGATCCGCCGCCTCGACGCCTCCATTCAGCTCGGCGAATTGGATCAGGCCAAATCAAAGCCGCGTGAAGCGCTGAAAACCTATCTCCAGTCGCTCAAGGTCCGCCCAACGATCCACGATCCGATCGAGCAGCGAACGGCTTATTATCTCAGCAACGACTTGGATCATGAGGCGGCACGGACCTTCTATCGCGATGTGCTCATGCACGAAATCATCACGCGATGCCGACTTCGGCTTCCGCCGAAAGTGCCTGCCCCGCCCGAGGCATTGATTACGATCGCGAGCAACAACCCCGAACTCGTCTTGCTGGGGATCGAGGTCTTCCAGCCCCGACGATGCCTGGTCCTGTACACTGCGGACCTTGCTGCTGACACTTTTGCTGTCCGAGAAGCGGCGAGGGAAAACTCGGTCCGTTGCGAGGTGATTGAGCAACCCTTCGCTGACCTTGCCCACTTGCGACGTGAGATGTTGCCGACGATCCGCGATTTCATTCGACCATTGCCATCGCACGGCGTTATTTATGATCTCACGCCAGGACCGAAGGATGTGAGTTTCACCTGGATGTTAGAACTCGCTTCGCCGGATAGTTGGCTCTATTATCTGAGGCATTCGATTGATCCCGGCAGCCGCCGGCCCGATCCGCTGTCGCTCGCTCCCGTCGTTTGGCAATCGCAACGAAGCCCCTCGATGCCTTCTTCCCCGGCGAGACCGGCCTGGGCTCCCTGATTCTCGCCGCCGCACATCGCTACTGCGGAACGGCTGAGGTCGGCGCTTTCGTTCGGGTCCTTCGCGAGAGCGGAACGGCGATACCGATCGTCGCCAAACTCAGGATCGCGGGAAGACGGCGATCAGGTTGGGTGAGCATATGCCCCACCGTCCAAATGATGAGTGTGAGATACAACAGAGGCGGCCAAGGGTAAAAAGGAAGAGAGTAGGGTCGCGGCAAATCCGAACGACGACGAAGGGGAAAGACGCTCGCCACCGTTAGGCCCGAGGCAACGGCCAATCCGACGGAAGCATAGTCGAGCAATTCCAGGAATGTGCCGGACCAAATTAGAACGATGGCCGATCCGCCGTGAATAATGATCGCCGTGACGGGCACTTGTCGGTGCGGATGCCAGCACGCCGCCCAAATGGGGAAAGCCCCATCCCGTGCCATCGCATAGGCGACACGAGGTCCCGTCAGGATATACGCACTTATCGATGCCAGAAGCCCCAAACCCAACAAGAGCGATGTTACTCTTGCGACCCTGTCGCCAAACAAATGTTGGATCGCCAGCTCGGCGACTTTCTCAACTTGCTGAGAGGAAAACTTCATCATCTGCACAGGATCAAGAGCATAGATGTACGTTAGGTTGACGGCAAGATAGATGATCGTGACAGTCGCCGCTCCGCCGAGCAAACATTTGGGGAGGAGTCGTGCGGGTTGGCGAATCTCGCCGGCGAGATAGGCAGCGCCATTCCATCCGGCATATGCATACCCGACATAGATGAGGCTCACCGCCAGGGCAGGCCATTGGTCGGCTCGGGGCCAAGTGCTGGCACGAAGATGGTTCCAGTCGCCGTTCCCGAAGATGAGACCGAGTCCGACGAGGGACAAGAGGATGGTAACTTTGATGAGGGTGGCACCGATTTGCAATCGGCGGCTGTGCTGTGCACCAAACGAGTGAACGACCGTCAGCGCCAAGACGATCAGCGTGGCAACACCTTGAGACAAAGAGCTCCCCAAGGGTGGCGGCAGCATGAGAGTGAGCGAGTCGGCGAAGGGAGAGAGGAGATAGGAGGCGCTAAGTCGAGCAACGACCGCCGTTGGAGCAATAAACCCGATGACAAAGGTCGCCCAACCCGCGACGAAACCGGCGATTTGTCCGAATCCTTCGCGAACAAAGACGTAGTCACCACCGACCCGGGGTAGGCGCGTCCCCAGTTCGGCGACGGTAACCGCGCCGGCCCACGCCATCATTCCCCCCAACAGCCACAATCCCAGAAGGGCAGCGGGATTCCCCGTGTCGCGCAGAGTAAAACCCGATGTCGTGAGGATCCCCGCGCCGATCATACTCGCCACGACGACGAAATGGCCGGTCCAGTAGCCGAAGGTTCGCGGCACAGCATCGGCCTCAGCCGACGAGGGTTGGATGGACGGTTCAGGCACGGGGATCATTGGTCGTTGGGATTCTTTTTCTCCGACTCGGGTCCGACTTTGGGTTTCTCGAAGATGATGAGATAATTTTCCCGGAGGAGATCGTTCACCTCACCGATCTTCTTGAAACCCGCCGTTGTGATCTCCTTCTCAACGATGGATTGCCCCGCGCGGACATGACCGAGGATCCACGGCCGACTCTTTCCTTCTTCTCGAATGAAATCGACGACGATGAGCCGACCGCCGGGTTTGAGAGCCTGAAAGATCGAGTCTAACATCCTCTCAGGATACTCGAAATGGTGGTACGTATCACAGACGAAGACCAGATCGATCTTCCCGTGTGGGAGTTGGGCGGAGGTGTCGGTTCCCAGAACGGTTTTCACGTTCTTCAGGCCGGCCTTCTTCGAGGATTCGGCGATGTAATCGAGGAATTTTTGGGCGATATCGACGGCATAGACGGTCCCCTTTTCACCGACCTCCGCGGCAAAGAGTCGAGTGAAAAGCCCGGTCCCCGCCCCGACATCAGCGAGGATCATCCCCGGCCGCAACGCACATGCCCCGACGATCTCCTTGCGCTTGTCAAAGGTTTCGCGGCTCTCGCGCTCAAAGCGAGCCAGCCAGTCCTGGATGTTGAGATTCGGGTCCTTGAACGGATCGTTGATCCCCGGCTTAACACTTTTCTCCTGTGCCGATGACGGCATCCAGCCCACGGCGAGAAGACAAGCCCAAGCCACTAGACGTCTCATGATCCTTTTCTCCGGTTGGTCGCATCGGTCGTGACGGTGGAGAGATTCATTCCGGATGGACGAAGACGAGTTTCCACCGCCGGCGGGTCAGGCGAGCACTTCGGTGATGACTCTGCCGTGCACGTCGGTCAGTTTTCGATCGAAGCCGTTGTGGTACCAGGCGAGTCGCTGGAAGTCGAAACCGAGCAAATGCAAGACCGTGGCATAGAATTCCCAGACGTTGGTGGGTTTTACCACACTGCGTCGGCCGAACTCGTCGGTAGCACCATAAGACACGCCGGGTTTGACACCTGCCCCCATCATCCAGACGGTAAAAGCATCGGGGTTGTGGTCTCGGCCGGTGGTGTTCGCCTGATGGGTGGGCATTCGGCCGAACTCGGTGGTCCACAGAACCAGAGTGTCTTGCAACATTCCCCGCCGCTTCAAATCGGTCAGGAGAGCGGCCGTCGGCTGGTCGAAGATCGGGGCATGACGCTCGTAATCGGGCTTGAGGGTTCGATGGGCGTCCCAATTCAAGAGACCATCGACGTCGCTGGCGCGAGAGGCACAGTAGAGGTTAACATAGCGGACTCCGCGTTCGAGCAATCGCCGGGCGAGGAGACAGTTTCGCGCGTAGGCGGCCAGCAGTTTGTTCGGGCTATCGGTACCGTATAATCGGTGGACCTCCGCGGACTCGCGAGACAAATCCATGACCTCTGGAGCGGAGATCTGCATCCGGGCGGCCAATTCATAAGCGGTGGTCCGGGCGGCTAAGGAACTGTCGCCGGGATGAGCCTCTTGGTGTCGCGCGTTGAGCCATTGCAGGAAGCGACGGGTCTCGAATTCCTCGTTCTCCGAGACGTCGGCTGGTCGCCGCAAATTGCGAATGTTCAGGTGAGCGGCAAGGACCAGCGCCTGGTGCTTCGCCGGGAGAAAGCCGTTGCTCCAATTGGCCTTGCCATTGGGCGGTTCGCCGCGGACATCCGGAATGGCCACGTAGGTTGGCAAATGATCGTTTTCACTGCCCAGAGCGTAACTCACCCACGCCCCGGCACTGGGGAATCCCTCTTCGGCCCGCCCCGTGTTCATGAGGACACAACCGGGGCCATGCGTGTTGGTTTTCGAGGTCATGGAATGAAGGAAAGCGATGTCATCGACGTGCCGAGCCATGTGCGGCAGCAACGCGGAGATTCGTTTGCCGGATTGGCCGCAGGGAACAAACGGCCACGGTGGGGCCATGAGGTTGCCGTTCTTTCCTTGAAAGGAGACCAGGTTTTCCTCACCGGGCAAGGGTTGGCCGCTGCGTTTAAACAACTCCGGTTTGTAATCCCACAGATCGACATGAGAGGCGGCCCCGGGGCAGAAGATTTGCAAGACCCGCCGAGCTTTGGCCGGGAAGTGCGTGACGCCGCGACCGGGGAGCCATGGCGAGGAATCCGTGGCGCTACTGTCGCGGTGTAGCAAATCCCATAAGCCGATCCCCGCCAATGCCGTGAACGGTTGCGAAATCAGTCCGCGACGACTGATGACCGTCTCCCACGGAAACGACATGGCACGCCCCTCGGTCAATTCAAGAAAATCAACTCGTTGGCATTCAACAAGGCCCGGCAAAAGGCTCGCAGACCATGTTTGGAGATCAACTCAGCGGCGGCTTTTTCTTCCTCGGCGGTCGGAGGTCGGGAAAACGCCCACACGAAGGCACGGCGGATTTGTTGCTCTGACGACGTTGCCTCCTGCTGGATGCGTATAGCGAAGGCTCGGGCCATCTCCAGAGCAAACCGATGGTTCATCATCGTTAATGCCTGAAGCGGCGTCGTCGTCGAGGCTCGGCGCGGCTCGGCGAACGCGGGATCTGGACAATCAAAGTCCGTCAACACATCGACACGAGCCGACCGGGCATGATGATGATAGACCGCCCGGCGGTAAGTTTCCGGCCCGGGCTGGTCCAATGGGACATAAGTCGCCACATTATCTTGCTGATAGTCGTACAATCGAAATCCGGGACCGCCCATGCGTCGATCGAGTTGGCCGGCAAGGTGAAGCATCGTGTCCCGGATTTCCTCCGCCGTCAGCCGTCGGGGCGGAAATCGCCAAAGGTAGCGGCTCTCGGCATCGAGTCGGGCCGCTCGCTCGTCCCATACGCTGCCCTGTTGGTACGTCTGAGACGTCAGGATAAGGCGGTGCAAAGACTTGAGCCTCCAACCGTTCTGGCGTAGCTGGATAGCTAACCAATCCAGCAGTTCGGGATGAGTGGGTCGGCTTCCCATGTGCCCGAAATCGCTGGGGGTATCGACCAATCCACGACCGAAATGATATTGCCAGAGGCGATTCGCCAGGACGCGGGGCGTGAGCGGGTTGTCATCGGCAACGATCCAACGAGCCAGCGCCAAACGACGGGTGGCCTCGTCGGCCGACGATTCCAAAGCGTAATGCGAAGACAGATGATCGAAGACGACCGGACTGGCTGGCACGACGATTTCACCCCGTCGTTGCGGGTTGCCCCCAAGGAAAATGTGTTGCGGCGAGGCGATCGGCTTGTGGGTTCCGACCCACCAGACGGGCAAGGGAGCAACGGCCGCGATTTCTTGATCCAAGCGTGTGATCGCCCTCTGCGATTCCGCCCAGCGAACGCGATCCGCCTTGGTCATGACGAAGTTTCGCAGTCGGCGCTGCCGGAGTCGATCGTTTTTGGGTCGGCGATCCTCGGAGGACGCGACCAACCGCCAGATCTTCCCATCGAGCGAAGTTTCAATCCGGTATTCGCCGACAAACGACGTCACCGGGCTGTCTTCGCCCAGCGCCCGGGGACGATCGCTGGAAAAGACCACGCGGTGAATTCTCGTTGGCTCTCGTAACGTGATGAGAAGTTCGCGGTCGGTGCCGGACGAAATCCAGCGTTCACCGAATCGACCGTCGATTGTCAGCCCGGCGCTGTAGGCATCCGCGAAATCTTTCGGTTGCCGCGATGAACCCCGAGCCGAGCCGCCGGCTGACGCTAACGCCACATTGCGAGGGGTTGGCTCGTCGGTCCAGACTTCAAATTCATCAATTTGAAAGCGGCCTCCCTCGGTCGCGTGCTGATCGTCCACTTCCACCTGCAACCTGACCATCCGTGCCAGATGTGGCTCGAACGTCTCCTCCGTACCGTAGCGGCTGTGAGGCGGGCGGACCCAATACTTCGACGCCTCTCCCGCCTTCTGCCGAGCACGTTCATCAAGGGCAGCGAGCCACTGCTCATGCTCGGCCCATAACCGCGCCCGTTCGTCGTTCAATGGCTTCAATCGCATTTCCCGCTGTCGCCGGGCTTCGGCCGTGGCCACCTCGCGTGCCCCGTGGAAAGTGCCAGCGAATGTCGCGTACAGCGAGTAATAGTCCCGAAGAGTGAAAGGATCGAATTTGTGATGATGGCACCGGGCGCAGCCCATGGTGAGCCCCAAAAAGGCCTCGCTGGTGGCTCGGATCATCTCGTCGATCTGGTCCGCGCGGATCTGTGCCGCCGCCACGGGATCCTGATTGCCAACATCGTCGTAGGGCCCCGCGACCAGGAACGCCGAGCCAACCTCGAC
>CAKZUU010000454.1 GCA_937922175.1 uncultured Gemmataceae bacterium | reverse complement strand
CGGAATTGAAGGTCTCTCGCGGCGTTCTGGCCAAGTATGCCCGAATCGTTCGCTCTGCCAGTGAAGGTGCGGTCACCGGATAGCAAGGGCGGCGCTGCTGGGGAACTCAAACTTCCGCAAGCAAGTCGGTTCACCGTCGATCGCTGACCGCCTTGGCTCCGCGCCGAGGGGGATCGACCGAGCGAACCGCCGCCATTGCCGAGCGATCGATGCACACCGCGCCCGATGCAACCCCGAACCCCCGGAGGCCGCTCCCATCGACTCAACCTTGGAAAAGGAATCGCATCGGCTGTCCAGAGTTGAGCATGAGGGGTCGATTCAGGGCATCGCGAATTTCTGTATCCGGAGGCACGCCAAGAAAGTCGTAGACCGTAGCGCCGAGGTCGAATGGTGTATAGGTGGTCGTGAGGGGATAAGCACCGGTCCGATCGGACTGACCGATTGCGCGCCCTCCGCGCACCCCGCCGCCCGCGACGAGGATGGAGTAAACCGCTGCCCAATGATCGCGACCGGGAATGGTTTGGCCGGGCAGGGTGGATATTCTTGGTGTCCGCCCGAATTCAGTTCCGACGATCACGAGCGTGTCGTCGAGGCGTCCCTCGGCGTGAAGATCATCAATCAGGGCGGCGAGTCCCTGATCGAGCCAAGGCAAGAGATGGCCTTTCAGCCGACCCCAATTGTCCACGTGGGTATCCCACGATTGGACGATGCCCATATTTGCTTGAACGATCGACACTCCCGCTTGGACAAGACGGCGCGACAGAAGGAGGGATTGGCCGAATTGGTTTCTCCCATAGCGTTCGCGGACCCGTTCCGGCTCACGGTTGATGCGAAAAGCCTCCGCGATGCGGCCAGAAACGAGCATGTCGAACGCTGTCTGTCGATGTTGGCGGAACGGATCCTCCGCACTCGAGGGGCTGATTTGATCGAGCAAACGCTGCCGGGCGGCGACGCGCTCCGGGGCGAGTCCCTCGGCGAGGGCCAGAATCTCCATGCGAAAATGGGGCGAATTCGGGTCTTGAGTGACCAGCAATGGATCATGCGACGGACCGAGGAAACCGGCATGCTGGCCGGGCCAAATCAGGGGACCCTCGATGAGAGCGTGGGGCAGGGTCACGCCGTGAGGCACACCGTCGTGTCGAGGACGGACGAAACTCAACCCAGCGCCGTAACACGGCCAGTCGCGCCGCGACAAGATGTTGTCCAGGTCGGTGGAGCGTTGCAGCGGCATCTTCGCCCCGGTCAGCAACCGGTGCGTCCCAGGCAAGTGACCATACTCGTTATGCGACATCGAGCGGACGATGACCCAATGCTTCATCCGTTCCGCCAAACGCGGCAGATGTTCGCAGATCTGGATGCCGGGCACCGCCGTGGCGATCGGTCGAAATTCACCTCGCACCTCGGGGGGGGCTTCGGGCTTCATGTCCAGGGTGTCGATGTGGCTCAGCCCGCCCGCAAGAACCACGAGGATCACCGACCGAGGGGAGTCCCCCGACGACTTGCCCCGAAGTTCGCGACCCGCCAGCACGGCGGGTAGCCCGAGTCCCAAAAAGCTGCTGGCTCCGACCTGCAAGAACTCACGACGGTGCAATGAGGAATGCGAATACATCGGCATCTCTCGGCGGGAAAATCAAAACGGGCCATCGGTGGGATGTTCTCAGTTTACCATAACGGCGCATTTGTGGGAACCGCGCTTTCGCTGCTGCCGTTGCGGAATTCTCGTCTGTCTCGCATGATGAACCATGTACTTCTTCAGAGGGGTGTCGATGTTCCGATGGACTTTGGTCTGGGCCGTCGTCGTGCTGGGCTGGTTTGGAGCGAGACCAACGTCGGCCCAGGAGAAAAAATTGTCGATCCGGTGGTTCGGTCAGTCGTTCTTTCAGGTGACGACCAGCAGGGGCACGCGGATCGTATTCGACCCTCACGCCATCGAGCAGTATCCTCGACAAATCGTGCCGGCTGATCTCGTCCTGATCAGTCATCCGCATTTGGACCATTCCGCGTTGACGTACATCCCCAACCGAGACAAAGCCAAGGTGATCGCTGGAGTCACTGGCACTGCCCGACGCCAAGAGTTCGTCGCCGTAGACGAAAAATTTCGCGATTGCCAGGTCTACAACGTCAGCCTTTTCCACGACAAGGACAACGGGATGCTCCGCGGACGGAATTCCGCCTTCGTGGTCGAAGTCGATGGTCTGCGCCTGTGCCATCTCGGCGATCTGGGTCACGAATTGAACGACCGCCAGTTGAAACGCCTTGGTGAGGTGGATGTTCTGATGATTCCAGTGGGCGGGATTTACACCCTGAACGGTACCGATGCGCGTGTAGTGGTCGAACAGATCAAGCCCAAGCGATTGGTCCTCCCTATGCACTACGGCACCAAAGCGTTTCAAGAATTGCTCGGGCCGGAAGAGTTTTTGGATGGCATGGAAGGAGTTGAGCGACGTTTGACGACCAACGAGTTTGTGCTCGAATTGTCCGGGCCGGTGCCGAATCGGCCGCGAGTC
>CAKZUU010000453.1 GCA_937922175.1 uncultured Gemmataceae bacterium | reverse complement strand
GGGTTTGAACGCGACAAGCCGCGGGACCATGCCTGGCCCTATCGAGACTACGTGATTCGCAGTTTCAACCAAGACAAGCCTTACGAACGCTTCGTGATGGAACAACTCGCCGGTGATCTGCTGCCCGAGTCGGGGGCAGATGGTGTGGCGGCGACCGGCTTCCTTGTCGCCGGTGCGTATGACGAAGTCGGTCACAGCTCGGCAAGTCCCTCGGTTCGCGCTCGAGCACGCGAAGACGAATTGGAGGACATCGTCAGCACGGTGGGGCAGACTTTCCTCGGAATGTCGGTTCATTGTGCGCGTTGCCACGATCACAAGTACGATCCGATCCCCCAACGGGACTACTATCGCCTTCGCTCGATCTTCGATGCGGTTCGCCCCGGCGAGCGTCACATGTTGACCGATAAGGATCGGCAGGAGCGACAAGTCCGCAAACGTCAAATTGAGGACGAATTGACTCGATCGTTGGATGACCTGACCGTGTTGGAATCTCTCGTGGCGCAGAGGGAAGTCGGGGCGACGAATCGTCGGGGGTTCACTTCATCACCCAGCCCGATTGCCCGATGGACGTTCGATAGGGATGCTCGTGACCAGATCGGTTCGTTGCATGGAACCCTGCACGGTCAAGCGCGAATCGCGGAGGGTCGCTTGATTTTGGATGGCCGAGAGTCCTTCGTGGCGACGGAACCTTTGGGCCACAACCTGGAAGAGAAAACCCTCGAAGCTTGGGTGATCCTGCCCGATCGGACCCAGCGAGGTGGAGCGGTCCTCTCGCTCGTGACGGAGAATGGTCAGGTTTTCGACGCCATTGTCTTTGGGGAAATGCAGCCGGGGCGATGGATGCCCGGGAGCGATTTCTTCCGGCGGTCACGAGAGCACAACGGTGCGGTCGAGAGGTCCGTGCCACGCGATCGGATTCACGTGGCAGTGACTTATGATCGGAATGGCGAAATCGCGATGTATCGAAACGGTCGCCCTTATTTCGACTCGTATGTTCCCGCCGATGCGGCTCACCGAAAACGGAGGTATGAGGTGGGCGTCTCGCGGGTGTTGCTCGGGTTGCGTCATCCGGGGGCTCACCAGGGCTTTTTAACTGGCGAAATCGAGGAAGCTCGATTGTACGATCGGGCGTTGACGCCGGGTGAGATCGAGGCGTCGTACCGTTGCGGTCCCACGGGGCTGACTGATAGCGGCTGGGCCGCCCTCCTGACCGAGGCCGAGCAGCGCGAGCGTTTATCGTTGGAGAACGACTTAAATCGACTCCGGCGAGAATACGATTCTCTGCAAATCGAACCGGTGGTGTACGCGGCCACCATTCAACCCACGAAGCCGGCACGGATCCTCCATCGGGGGGACTTCGAGAAGGAAGGTGAAGTGGTCGCGCCCGGGGGGCTCTCGGCGATTTCATCACCTGCGAGTGACTTCGCATTGCCGCCCGATGCTCCGGAGGGGGCGCGTCGGTTGGCCTTCGCACGCTGGCTGACTCATCCTGATCACCCGTTGACGGCCCGCGTCGCGGTCAACCGGATTTGGCATCGGATCTTCGGCACGGGCCTCGTCGATACGCCGAGCGATTTCGGCTCGCTGGGCGACCGTCCGTCTCATCCCGAGCTTCTCGACTGGTTGGCCTGCGAGTTCGTATCGTCAGGTTGGTCCGTCAAGTCACTGGTCCGAATAATCGTTACCTCCGAGGTTTATCGTCAGTCGGCCCGGTGGGATGCCCGAGCTGCCGAATGGGACCCTGAGAATCGGCTGTATTGGCGTTACCCGGCCCGACGCCTCGAAGCCGAAGTTATTCGCGACTCGATGCTGGCGGTGAGCGGCAGTTTGAATCGACAGATCGGCGGACCGAGCTTCAGGCCGTTCCGCAGCCGAATCTTCAATTCAACATTTTACGATTT
This sequence comes from uncultured Gemmataceae bacterium, assembly GCA_937922175.1. Taxonomy (GTDB): domain Bacteria; phylum Planctomycetota; class Planctomycetia; order Gemmatales; family Gemmataceae; genus CAKZUU01. Next base: position 1,092 of record CAKZUU010000453.1, on the reverse strand, counting down.
GATCGACGAAGACCGGCCGACGTGGAATCGGCGGACGATCTATCGGATGCAAGTTCAGTCGGCAAAAGATCCGATGCTGGAATGCTTTGATTGTCCGGAGCCTTCGGTACGCACTCCCAAACGAGCCTCGACGACCACGCCTCTGCAAGCGTTGTCTTTGATGAATAGCCGCTTCGTTCAGGGGCGAGTCGAAGCGATGAGACGGGAGGTGGAGCGGGCCGACGATCCGATCACCGCAGCGTATTGGCGGACATACAATCGGCAGCCCTCGACACAAGAATATCGTCGAGCCGAAGAACTGCGACGTGAGGCCGGGCTGGCGAGTCTCTGCTGGGTTCTGCTGAACTCGAGCGAGTTTTTGTACGTGAAATGACCATCGGGGCTGTCATGGCGAAACCGAATTCTGTTCCCCCATCCGCCTGGTCGCGACGATGTTTCCTCCAGCAAGTGGGGAGCCTGGGAGGCATCGCCCTGGCTTGGATGTTGCATCGGGAGGGACAGGCCGCCTCGCCGCATTTCGTCTCGCGCGCTAAACGAGTCGTGATGATTTTTTGCCCGGGCGGTGTCAGTCACGTCGACACTTTCGATTACAAGCCGGAACTATCGCGGCGCCACGGGCAATCCCTGGGGAAGAAGCTCGACACCTTTTTTGGTCAGCCGGGCCATCTCATGAGAAGCCCGTTCAAGTTTCGCCAGCATGGGCAATGCGGACATTGGGTGAGCGAGCTCTTCCCGCATCTTTCTCGGTGCGTGGATGATTTAACATTCATTCACTCGTTGCAGGCGAAAAGCTCGAATCACACGCCGGCGGGCTTCCAAATGCTGACGGGCTACACGATGAACGGCTTCCCGAGCATTGGGGCGTGGGTTAGCTACGGTCTGGGGAACGAGAGCGATCAGTTGCCGACATTTGTCGTTCTCCCCGATCCGCGGGGTTTGCCGGCCGGTGGATCGATCAATTGGAGTTCGGCATTCTTGCCCGCAAATCATCAGGGAGTCCCGCTCAGAACGCAAGGCGAACCAGTCCTGCACTTGAATTCGGCTCATCCCGTGGACGCACGAGAGCAGGAATGGCGTCGGCGTGTTCTCCAC
>CAKZUU010000452.1 GCA_937922175.1 uncultured Gemmataceae bacterium | reverse complement strand
TGAACCTCCTCAAGACGAATCCGGTCAAGACGGAACCGACGCCTGCTCGGCCTTCAGCTGAAGCGGTTCCCATCGATGATCATGATGATCGCACCCGACCGACACCCGACCGCGCCCGGACTCCTTACGCCCCGGTTCGTTCCCTCACCCCCGTGCCACCGTGGGAACCGTGAGCTTTCCGACCATCGCTGGCTTTAACGTCTCTTAACCCAATACCGCCGCCACGGTGCTCGTTTTCCCCGATTGTTCTGCCGATCTGCCGTTGCGGGTTGGTGTCGGCTCGTTGAATCTCTTACATTTTTTGCCGCGCGCGCCCTTGTCAGTTCGTCAGAAATAATGAAAATTTCTTAAATGTTCTCTTTTTAAGTCAACTTTTAATAGGGGGTGCGGGCATGAAATGTCAGTCAAGGTCAGCATTTACGCTTATCGAGCTGCTTGTGGTCATTGCGATCATCGCCATTCTCATCGGGTTGCTATTACCAGCGGTGCAAAAGGTGCGAGAGGCGGCGGCCCGGTTGCAATGTTCGAACAATTTGAAACAAATCGGACTGGCGATTCATAATTTCCACGATGTGAACAACGGGATGCCCCCCTGTTGGCAGTACGACCCGCCGCAGCCACCGACGCGACCGACTGCCACTGCGGTGAGTTGGGGACTCGTGATCCTGCCATTTCTCGAACAAGAGGCTTTGTATCGACAATATGATTTTAACCAGAACTTATTTTATCCACAGAACCAAGCCGTCGCGACGACGCCATTGAAGCTGTTCAAATGCCCAAGCACGCCGGACAGCGAACGGATGGTCGAACTGCAAATCCCGCCGGGCGTGTTACCTGGTCTTCCGGGGGGCATTTTCCGTGGGGCGCCGAGTGATTATTCGGTGACGACGGGCATCCGCAATTGGTGCTTGTTCATGGGCACGCCGTGCGATCCTCCGGACCATGGGATGCGTTGGGGGGCCTTGCAACCGTGGTCGTCCAATTCGACAGTGGCCTCAGCGATGGGCATGCGGCGTTTTACCCTGGCCACGATTCAAGATGGAACGAGTAACACTTTCATGATCTCTGAAGTCGCCGGCACGCAAGAAGTGTACAACCGCCGCCGGCAGCGGATTAGCCCCCTGCCTGGGGTTCCTTTGCCGATTCTGGCCTATTCCTACGGGGCCGGGTGGGCTAATCCTTACAACGGCGAGAACTGGCTTTCGGGTTCGCCTTTGGATGGCAACAATCCTCACACGCCCGCGGGATCGTTCGGTCCCTGTCTGATCAACTGCTCGAACTACAACGGTCGAGGGCTTTACAGCTTCCACTCCGGTGGCGTCAACGCCCTGTTTGCCGACGGAAGTGTCAAATTTCTGAGCGAAGGCATGCCGACCAAGCAAATCGCCTTCGGCATTACCGCGATGGGAGGCGAGCCGTTCCAACATGAGTAAAGGCTGTTTTCAGGGCGCGGTGACCCTCCGATTTGAGACCAGGATTCGGAGGGTCGCCCTTTCTTTCTTCGAACGATCGGAGGTGTTTCCCTCATGCGCTTTGCCGCGGTCACTCTCGGCTTCTCTCTCGTTGTCGCCCTGATCGGATGTTCCAAAGACGAAATACGCAAAACCTACCCGGTAACCGGTTCGCTGACCATCGACGGTCAACCGGCCGAAGCGGGTGTCCTCGTTTACCTGCACCCAAAGTTTGAAGAGAAGGACAAATACCCGATTCACCCGAAAGGTGAAACCGACGCCAACGGTGCCTTTCAAATCACCACCTACAACACAAATGACGGAGCGCCCGAAGGATCGTATGTCATCACGGTGGATTACCCGCAACGCCTCGGGCTTTCGCCTCACTTTGGCGGGGATCTGTTCCAGGGAGCGTTCGCCAACACAGACGCCAACCAAGCGAAACCCGAGTTCCAGGTGGCCGTCGGTCCGCAAGGGGCGACGATCAAACTGGACTTGAGGTTGACTCCGGCTCAACGATCTGCATTTGAGGCAGCCAAGAAACAAGCAGCCAACAAAGGATTGCAAGGCGGCTTCAATCTGAGAGGGAATTGACGGTCTACTCTGCGGAAAAGAGCATCGGCGACGAACTCGACCTCTCTTTGGTATCGGTTCGCCACCGATGCTCCCCCTCAATCCGATTCTCCTTAAAACATTGAGTGAATCGTGAACGCCCTCGGATAAAGAGGACTTGGAGAGGGGTTTCCCGATGATCCCGCTGTTCTCGCTCCGTGTTCTGACCTTGATCGTCGCCCTTGGGTCGATCGTCGCCGGATCCGCGTCCGAATTGAAGCCCCCCGATGTGCCGACCTTTCGGCTTCGTGGACGTGTCATCTCGGTCGGACATCAGAAACCGACGGGAAAGAAATTCTCGTTCCGTTTCGGCATAGCAGCGGAGGCCGTGGCGGCGGAAGCAGACTCTTGGAGCGAGGCGTTGTCGTTCGGTGCCTCCCAGATCGAAAAAACACTCAAGGGATACCCGGCGATTTACCTGAAAGGCTACCCCGTCGTTGTTCCCGTCTCTGTCACCGAAGTTGTCGATCCCACGGTCGTCGAGGCGGAACTGACGTTCGACGAGACGGGAGAGACA
>CAKZUU010000451.1 GCA_937922175.1 uncultured Gemmataceae bacterium | reverse complement strand
GCGAGGAGTTTGTCACCGACTTTCAAGCGGCCATCACGGGCGATGACACCGCCCGGCACGATCTCACGGATGATCGTGACTCCGTCGTCCTGCCCCAACAACGCACCGACTCCTTCGAGCGAGGAGCGGATGTCGATATTGAATTGGTCGAGAGATCGGGGCGACATGTAGCTGGTGTGCGGATCGTAACCGCTGGTCAACGAGTCGATGTATCGTTCGATCAGTTCCTCCTTGTCGACTTGCAGCATATAGCGGAGAAGGTTGCGGTAGCGTTTCCGGACACGCTCCGCTGCTTCCTCATCTTTGACGCCATTCACTCGGAGGACCGCGAGTTCGTATTTGACCTGGACCCGCCATCGCTCGCGGGCGGCCTGTTCCGTGGCGGCATAGCTGATCGACTTGGGATCGAGTTCCAGAGTTTCGGGCTTGGTAAAATCATGAGGGACGGCAACCAATTCGTTGACCCACTTAACTCGTTCGCTGAGGCGTTCACGGAAACGGCGGAACATCGCATACGCCGCGTCGAAGTTTCCCTGCCGGATGGCCGAGGCATGCTCGGTCTCATACCTGGCGAATTCGTCGATGTCGGATTGGACAAAGAATCGCTTGCCGGGGTCCCAACTCTCCAGAAAGAGCCGATGCATCCGCCGCGACATTGTTTCGTCGACTTTGTGACGCCGCAGGTGCGCCCCCTCAAGCAAGCGGACGACACCCTTCGAGATGCGCGAGTCGGCTTCCGTGGGCGCGGCCAATTCCACGGGACGGAGCGATGAGTCGGCGAGAGTCGGGAAAAGAGCGAGCAGACTGAACAACGTGGCGCCCGAAAACCGGACGGCGGATTTTGTGAACATGTACGATGTCACTCCTGAACACAAGCGGCTTGAACGGCAAGCTTTCCAACGCTTGGCATTATACGTCAACTCCTGCCCCCGACGCCATGCCGTCTTCGGCGATCCGCGGGTCTTCTTTGTTGACATGCCATCGTCCTTGGGATCATGGGGGCGGGAGAATGGCCCCGGCTTCTTGCTTGCGTATTGGCATCTCTTCGACTATGATCTCGGTTGTCCTTCGGTCTTCGCGGACTCCCACCGGTCATGAATCACTTTGAGACGTGGCAACATCCTTGTTTCTCTCGGCGCACCGCGTTGCAGGCCGGGGCATGTGCCATTCTCGGCTTGGGGCACCATCACCTCATGGCACTTCGGGCCGCGACGGGTCGCTCCGCCTTGGGACAAAAATCGTGCATTTATATCTTTCTCAGCGGTGGTCTGGCCCAGCACGATAGCTTCGACCTGAAGCCAGACGCTCCGGCGGAGATCCGCGGCGAATTTCGCCCGATCGCGACGCGGACGGCGGGCATGCAGATTTGTGAACATCTGCCGCTGCTGGCAGAGCGGAGCCACTATTTCGCTTTGGTACGGTCACTGACACACTCGAGTAACGACCACTCGGCGGGGCATCAGATCATGCTGTCGGGGCGCTCGGAACTTCCGCCGGGGTTCAACCCGAATGCCCCTCGCCCGCAGGATTGGCCCTCGATTGCCGCCATCGCCGGCTATGCGACCCGATCCCGGAACAACCTGCCGCCCGCAGCGATCCTGCCGGAGAAATTGGTGCATAACACCGGCCGGGTGATTCCGGGGGCCTTCGCGGGGCAGCTGGGCCGGTCTTACGAACCGTGGTTGATCGAGGCCTCCCCCTACCATCCGACAGCTTACGGGGCATTTCCCCAGTTCGAGTTCGACCATCAAGAGCGTCCCATCGGTAATCCCCGACACCGCTTCGTGCTTCCGAACCTGTCCTTACCTGAAGACGTGATGGGCGAGCGCTTCTTGAATCGCTCGAAACTGCTGCACGAGATCGAGTCTGGGCGACAGCAATGGGACCGAGCCGCGCAAAACTTCGACCATTACCGTGGTCAGGCGGTTTCATTGTTGTGGCAACCGCAAGTGCGGAAGGCGTTCGACATCGAGAGGGCCGACCCCCGTGATCGGGAACGGTATGGCGACCATTCGTTTGGCTGGTCGCTCTTGATGGCGAGGCAGTTGATCGAGGCAGGCGTTCGCCTCGTGCAGGTCAATCTCGGCAACAACGAGACGTGGGACACACACGGCAACGCCTTCCCCCATCTGAAGGACAAACTGTTCCCGCCGTTTGATCGGTCGGTCTCGGCGCTGTTGGACGATCTGCACGAACGCGGCCTGCTCGAGGAGACGTTGGTGGTGATGGCCAGCGAATTTGGTCGGACACCCCGGATCTCAACCCTGACTCAACATTACAAATTACCCGGCCGCGATCATTGGGGAGCCGTTCAGACGATTTTGTTGGCCGGCGGAGGAGTCCAAGGGGGACGGATCGTGGGTTCGTCCGACCGGATCGGTGCCTATCCCAAAACCGATCCTCAAACGCCGGAGAATTTCGCCGCCACGATTTTTCACGTACTGGGAATTCCCGCGGAGGCGGTTTGGCACGATGTGTCGAATCGGCCGCATCGCATCTACTACGGAACGCCGATCCAACAGTTGTTCTGAACCACGAAGAGCGAGCGCATGGCCGAACTGAAAGCAGATCGCTTGGTTTCCCTGGACGCTTACCGCGGCCTCATCATGCTGACCCTGGCCGGCAACGGTTTCGGCCTGCTCGATTATTCCAGACAACGTCTCCAGGAAGACCCCGAGAGCGTCGTTTGGCAGACGGTGCAGTATCACACAAGTCACCCATCTTGGCAAAGCAATTGGGGCTGGATCGGCGTGTCGTATTGGGATTTGATCCAACCGTCGTTTATGTTCATGGTCGGCGTGGCGATGGCTTATTCCTACGCCAAGCGCGTCGGCCGAGGCGAAACGTTTGGTCAAATGTTTCGACATGCGCTGTTTCGCACCGTCGTCCTAACACTGCTGGGTGTCTTTCTCGAATCTTTGGGCCGACAGCGAACTCACTGGAGCTTCGTCTGCGTGCTGTCGCAGATCGGTTTGGGGTACATGGTCGTCTTCGCGCTGATGGGTCGGCCAAGTTGGTTCCAAGCTTTGGCCGGCCTCGGAATTCTCGCGGGCTATTGGGCGTGGTTCGTGGGGACACCGATCCCCGGTGCGGGAGCTTGGGAAAACTTTCCCGCTCATTTCCAAAAAAATGAAAACGCTGCGGCCTATTTCGACCGCTGGTTCCTGAATCTGTTTCCGCGGGAACAGCCCTTCGAGGCGAACGCCGGCGGATACACGACGCTCAATTTCGTTCCCTCGATCGTCACGATGCTCCTGGGGTTGATGTGTGGCGACCTGCTGCAAAGTAACCGGAGCGACCGAATGAAGGTCGTGATCCTCGCACTCGGAGGCGGCCTGCTTCTCGCCTTGGGGGCCGCCCTCCACGAGTCGGAGATTTGTCCCAACGTGAAACGGATCTGGACGCCATCCTGGACCCTTTTCAGTGGTGGCTATACCCTGTGGTTTCTGGCGGCGTTTTTCCTCATCATCGATGTGGTGGGTTGGAAAACGTGGTCGATGCCCCTGGTCGTGCTGGGGATGAACTCGATTCTTCTCTATCTGTTCGGAATGATGCTGCGGCCTTGGACCTTGCAACAGTTGCGGGTCCATTTCGGTCAAGATTTATTCATCCACACACCGTGGCGGCCCGTCCTTGAAGCCTCCGCCGTGATGGCGGTTTTCTGGCTGCTCTCCTGGTGGCTCTACCGACAGCGGCTGTTCGTGCGCATCTGAGCGGCATGGCGACGGAGGGCGTTGACGAGGCCCACCAAAATTCAACCGGGCGGTGTCGTGTCGTCCGACGAGAGGGAATTGGCAGCCGGTGGAAGGCCCTCGAGCAACGCGGAACGCCGAATCATTTCGCGCAGGGCGGGTTCGTCGATCAATTCAACGGCCTCATCCGGGTATAGCCACGCCCGTTTTCGCATGAGCCGTTCAGGCCACTCCCGCTGCACGTCCTGCACACGCATCGGGAAAACAGTGACGAGACAAATCCCGCCGTACTTCTCGTACTGGTAGGTGCCCAGCGCGGAGCCCAACACCCCTAACAGGCCCGCTTCTTCCCAAGCCTCTTGCAGGGCGATCTCGCCGGCGCTTTTGCCCGGTTCCAAGGTGCCTTTCGGTACGACCCAACGCCGGCGGCTTCGCGAGGTGACTAGGCAGACACGTCCTTCGTGCCAGGGAATGGCCGCAGCTTGTCGGATCAATGTCTCATGGCCTGCCATGTTCCGACGCCCCCCACCGCTTGGCTCTCCTCTGATGTTAACCATGAGACCCGCCCATCGTCGGGTCAATCAAATAATGGTTCAAACATCATGAAATTTCACCGTTTCCAGCCGCTGGTCGGGTCGGATCGACCCTGCCCCAAGGGAACCACCCAGCGACGGCCTGTCCGATAGCTCTCGCCGACAAGACCGGAGGCGTGGCTCCGAATAAGAATGGCGCCGTCGTCGGCGGTCGTCCAAACCGGCGTGTCATCGTAGACTTCCGCCAATTGTTCCGAGCGATGGGCCCCAGTGCAGACGACGACGAGCCTCGGCTTGGCCCATTGGGCCAAACGCGGGGTGTTCGCAAACCGACTGCCGTGGTGTGGTGCCATCAAAACATCCACGCCTCCTGGAGTTCGAAAGAACGCTGGTTCAGATGCTGCCGACTCCAGATCGCCCGTCAGCAAAACCACATGCCCATGATGCTCCAGCCGAAGAACGAGACTGCGATGGTTTTCCGGTCCGATAGGACCTTTCTCAGGGGGATGCAAGACCATGAGGCGGACTCCCGCAGCATCGAAGGTATGGCCTGCCCGGACCTCTTGCCGTGGAATCCGACATTGGTCGATGGCGGCGAGTGTTTGTCTCACCGCCGGCGTTGATTTGTCTTGGAACGATGGCGGGTAACTGACTCGCCCGACGCGGAATCGGTTGAGCAGCTCGATCGTCCCGTTGAAATGATCGATGTCCGCGTGAGAGAGGAACAGTTCGTCGATCCGGAGATAACCGCGTGACCACAAAAACGGAGCAATGTGCTGACGTGTCACTTCGGGGCCGGTCATCGATCCGGCGTCGTAGAGGAGGACGCGGCCATCGGGTGTTTCGATGACCGTGCACCCGCCATGACCGACGGCGAGGAAGGTGACGCGCAATTCGTTGGATCGCTCGGCCCAGGGAAGAGTTACCAGCGCGGTGAGCCAGGCAGCCAAAGCCAGGATCCACCCCATGGGTTGAGACCAACGAGGTCGTCCCCACAACCAGAGCAATAAGCCAAGGTAGAATCCCCACAGCCACCATGTCGGCGGAGCGGGAACGTAAACATGTCCCCACGACTGGGAAACACCCCAATCGACAAGAGTTTCACCCATCGTCAAGGCTTGGCGCATCACCTCTGCGGCGTATCGCGCGCCGCCCAATGGTGCCAACAGCAACAGCACGAAGCCGCTTCCTAGAGCCACGGTGCTTAAGACGATCAGGGGCGGACCGAGCAGCAGTCCCGACAAGCTGATCACATTTTGACGGGAGACAACCAGAGGGATGGCGGCGCCCGTGAGGACGAGGGTCACGGCGTAAGCGCTGCCGACGGAGACTGCGGCTTTTCGGATCACTCGTTGCCACCGCGGTTTCGCTTCTTCCAGGAGTTGATCCAGAGGATCAGGCGTCGCGTCATTCCGCCAGCGGCTGACGCCCCAGAGCAGAACCGCCACTTGAAGGAATGAGAGTTGACATCCCAATTGAAAGATGTCTGTCGGATTCCAAGCAATCACCATAAGCCAAGCTAAAGCGAAGGTATTGGCGGGGAGCGGGACTCGACGAGCAAGAATCGCCAGACAGGTGACCACCGCGGCAATGGCGGCCCGTTGCACCGGTGGGCGAAAACCCGTCACGAAGGCGTAACTGGTCAAGAGCGATGCCGTGACAAGAATCGCCAACCGCCGCCGACAGCCGAGTCGTCGCAAACCCCAACCGATTATCGCCCCGAGAATGACGAGATGCTGACCGGAGATCGCCAGGACGTGAATGACGCCGGTGAGAACATACTTTTCCCAATCGCCCGGAGTCATGGCTGAAGAATCGCCGAGGATGAGAGCCGTCGCCAGCCCCGCCATGGGTTCCGGGAGGTGGGTTTCAAAGGTTCGTCGCCCCCAGCCCCGCAGCCAGGCCAGAACACCCCAGAAATCGCGGTGCCATCCTTGTTCGAGACGGACGATCGTGGCCGAGGTCTGCCGCACGTGAACCACGGCGCGGATCCGTTGGTCGCTCAGATGGGATCGCCGGTCGAATCCGCCCGGATTCATTGGCCCAAGGGGGGCACGCAGCCAGCCGAACACTTCGACCTCATCGCCGAGGTGAAGGTCAGTCAGAGGGCCATCGGCTGTCAGATAAACCTTTCCCGAGCGCGCCTGCCAATGCCCGTCGAGTTCCATCTCACGGACGCGAAGGACGCAGCGAGTCGGCACGAGCCGGGTAAAGGGAACAAGCGAATCGCGCGGTCGGGGTGGAAAACGTGTCGGTTGCTCGACGAGCCAACCCCGAAGGCGCACGAGTCGGGGTTCGGCGTCGGCGAGCCAACCGATGTCGTCAGCCGGGTAGGCGTGCCGATGCGCGTGGTGGTAGAGCGCCGCGGTCCAGCCGCTGCACACCCACAACATCGGTAGGGTCGCGGCGGGGTAGCGGGAAAAACAGACGACCGCCAGCACGATCGAAAGGGCCAGACCAAGCCAAAGCCCCTGAAGCGACACGAGGCCGTAACGATCCAACAACAACCCGAACGTGACGGACCAGGCCACAGGAACCAACGGCGATTCCCAGACCAGATGCCGCACCGGTGGCGGATGACGAATGTTGGGCGCCGTCATGGCTGTTGCCCAATCATCCCACGGTCAAGGTCTCCAGCGTCCCGAGTCATGCTCGACGATCGGGGCGTCCGCGTCTATTCAACCGTGCAGCTTGCGATATTTCAGCCGATGCGGACGATCCGCTTCGGTCCCCAATCGTGCTCGCCGCTGCTCCTCATAGACCCGATAATTCCCCTCACACCACACGACTTGGCTGTCACCCTCGAAGGCGAGGATATGGGTCGCGATTCGATCCAGAAACCAGCGGTCGTGGCTAATAACCACTGCACAACCGCCAAAATTCAGCAACGCCTCTTCCAACGCCCGAAGCGTGTCCACGTCCAGGTCGTTGGTCGGTTCGTCTAACAACAGCAGATTCCCACCCGAACGCAACAGCTTCGCCAAATGGATGCGATTCCGCTCGCCGCCCGAACAATCTCCCACCCGCTTCTGCTGATCGGGACCTTTGAAATGAAAACGAGCGACGTAGCCACGACTGGCGACTCGGTTCTTGCCCAATTGCAAGTAGTCCATCCCGTCGGTGATCTCTTCAAAAATCGTCTTTGCCGGATCGAGTGCGTCGCGATGTTGATCCACGTACGCGATTTTCACAGTAGGTCCGATGACCAGTTGCCCGCCATCGGGCTTCTCCTGACCCACGATCAGACGAAACAACGTCGTTTTCCCGGCGCCATTCGGCCCGATGACGCCGACAATGCCTCCTTTGGGCAAATCGAAGTTCACGTTGTCGAACAACAGATTTTCACCGTACCCTTTCTTCAGATCGATGGCACGAACGACGAGATCGCCCAAAGGGGGACCCGGGGGAATTTGCAGGACCAATTCGTCTTCACGCTCCTCATATCCTTGTTGTTGCAGTTTTTCGATGGCGGCCAAACGCGCCTTGTTTTTCGCGATTCGTGCTCGGGGGGCCATCCGCGCCCATTCCAATTCCCGCTCAAGTTGTTTGCGTCGCGCGGACTCGGCTTTTTCCTCCATCTCCAGTCGGGCTTTCTTCTTTTCCAACCAACCTGTGTAGTTGCCCTCGTACGGATAGCCGTGGCCGCGGTCCAGTTCGAGAATCCATTGGGCGACATTGTCGAGAAAGTAGCGGTCATGGGTCACGGCGACCACCGTGCCCGGGTACTGCTCCAAATGATGCTCCAACCAGGCCACGCTCTCGGCATCGAGATGGTTTGTCGGCTCGTCGAGCAACAGCAGATCGGGCTGTTGTAACAACGTCTTGCACAGCGCGACCCGACGACGCTCGCCACCGGAGAGCTGCTCGACGGGAGCATCTCCCGGAGGCAGTCGCATGGCGTCCATCGCGACTTCGAGTTGGCGATCCAGTTCCCAGAGATTCTGGGCGTCGATGATGTCTTGCAACTTGCTCATCTCCTCCATGAGCTTGTCAAAGTCGGCGTTGGGATCCGCCAAGAGGTCTCCGATCTCCTGGTGTCGCCGAAGGATTTCCCGTTTCGGCGCGACCGCTTCTTCGATGTTCTCCAGGACGGTTTTTCCGGGGGTTAACTGAGGTTCTTGCGGAACATAGCCAATCGAGACCCCCGGAGCCGGCTCCGCCTCGCCGACAAATTCTCGATCTTGCAGCGCCATGATCCGCAACAACGTGGATTTGCCCGCGCCATTGGGACCGATGACGCCGATCTTCGCTCCCGGATAAAACGCCAACCAGATGTCTTTGAGGATTTCCCTCTTGTTGTACGTTTTGGTCAGTTGCCGAATGGTGAAAATGTACCGCTCACCCATAGTGCACTCCCTCAATGGGTTCAGCGTACAGAAACAGCCCGGCGAACGCAAAGGTGTCGAGGTGGGGCGTGGGGCCTGATGGAATATTTACCGCTGACTCTGCCGATCTTGGAAGAAAACTTGGCGTTGGATGAGGCCTTGCTGCTCGAGGCGGAAGAAGGGCGAGCCGGGCCGGTGCTGCGCACCTGGTGTTGGTCGAGCTGGGCCGTGGTCCTGGGTGCCGGAGGAGTCATCCACGATGACATCAACCGGTCGGCCTGTCAGGCGGACGGCGTCCCGATCACTCGACGTAGCAGCGGCGGAGGCACCGTTTTGTTGGGACCCAAATGCCTGCTCTTCACCCTCATCCTTCCGTTGCAGAGCCATGATGATCTGACGCGAGTTCGAGAGTCGTACCGAGTGATTCTCAGTCGCCTCGTTCGGGCCTTGACGCCGTTGCAGCCCGGAATCGAATGGGCCGGCTCGAGTGATCTCGTCGTTCAAGGGCGAAAATTCTCAGGGAATGCCCAGCAACGAAAACGCCGCTTCCTTTTGCATCACGGAACGTTGTTGCACGGATTCGATCGGACGGCCGTCGAACGATACCTGAAGCTCCCGCCACGGCGACCCGATTATCGGGCCGATCGCTGTCATGCCGAATTCCTGACGGATCTGCCAGACCAACCGGAGACGATCATCGCTCTCTTGCGGCAGGAGTGGAGGGCCGATCGCGAGCGAACGAGCTGGCCGCGGGAGTTGGTACGGCGGCTGATCGGCGAAAAGTTTGGTCGAGAGGATTGGATCTATCGGCGATGATGGGAGCGAAAGGATCCGGTGGGTTGAATTGCCCGCCTCGCTCCGAGCGTCGCATTTTGTCAGGACTTGGCTGAAAGGGATCATCGTGGAAACGCCCCCCGGAGAGGGGGCGGAACGGGGAATGCCTGGCAGCAACGATGGGGAGAGAGGAACCGTCGGGTGAAACAGCGTCGATCCGGATATTCTGGAAGTCTGCTGGCGGAGAAGTTGGAGAGGGAGTTAGGGTCGTTGAGCGAGAGCGGCTGGTTGTGGGAGGACAGCTGCCCAGATCTTATTGGACAATTCACGATTTTTTCAGTTGCATTTTGGGACGAGCATCCTTATACTTCATGCAGTCTGTGGGTGGGCGCGGGCCTGCCCAGTTATCGGAAGATGACGAACGTCAAGCTGATTCCGTTCAGTAGGCCTTTCTTGGTGAACCCGTCTGAGCTAGCTGCCTTGCTCCAGAACCCGAGAATGTCTCGCTTGCTTTCCGCCGCCGGTGCTCATCGGCGGATCGGGGGTGGCGCATGAAGCTGTCTGGTCGGACCGCCGCGTCTCGCCTGTCTTCCAACCGCCCGTCGGGGCGGGGTCCTTTGTTTTTCGGGGTGGAACCTAACCCCGGGGTACGAGTATGACGAAGAATCTGTACGTTGGAAACCTGCCATTTGGCACGACCGAGGAAGACCTGCGGGCCGAGTTTTCCAAGCATGGAACGGTGATCGGCGCGCAAATCATCAAGGATCGGGAAACAGGCCGATCTCGGGGCTTTGG
>CAKZUU010000450.1 GCA_937922175.1 uncultured Gemmataceae bacterium | reverse complement strand
CCCTAAGAACGATGAGCCACGTCATCTCTCTGGACCACGATCAACCGCAGAACGTCGCCAAATTGACGGGGAAGAAGTTCGGGCCTCACGTGGTGCAAACTTCGGCGAACGATTCGGCCTCGGCATCCGAATGAACCGGACCTCGGCAATGGGATGACTCGGTTGGTTCAGGCGGCTCGGACCAACGAGCAACTTCTCGTCGGCTGCTCCTTGTGATTCAATCGGTCACATCCTAAAATTTGCCGCAGCCTGCCGAATTTGTCCCTGCCGAGTCTTTCCCATGCGTACCAGTTGCGCTCTGCTGTTTTTGATTCCCGCGCTGACGTTCGGTGAGGACCGAATCCCCGTTGGTGTGGCTCGAATCGACATCACTCCCGACTATCGAGTCCGATTGAGCGGGTACGGCAACCGCCGTGAGGAATCCGACGGCGTCGAACAGCGCATCTGGGCCAAGGCGATGGCCATCGGCGATGATCAAAACGGCGTGGTGCTTTTGACAGTCGATAACCTTGGCGTGCCGGAAGAAGTCAACGGGGTCGTCGCCAGGCGGTTGAAGGAACGCTTCGGTTGGGATCGAAGCCGCCTGGCCGTTTGTTCCAGTCATACTCACTCGGCACCGATGTTAACCAACGTGGCCCCGACCCTGTTTGGCATGCCGATCCCCCCAGAGCATCAGAGAAACATCGACCGTTATACCCGGGAACTGACGCAAAAACTTGTCACAGTCGTCGAAGAGGCGATCAAAGCACGTCAGCCATCGTTGATCGAATTCGCTCGGGGAAAGGTCGGCTTTGCCGCGAACCGGCGAACGGCGAATGGTCCGGTTGATCATGATTTGCCTGTGGTCCGGGTCACCGATGCCCAAGGCGGAATTCGCGCGGTCCTCGCCAACTATGCGTGCCACTGCACCACGCTAGGGGGCGATTTCAATCGTATCCACGGCGATTGGGCTGGTCACGCTCAAGAATTGATCGAGCGATCGATCCCTGGCTGCGTGGCGATGGTCTCAATTGGTTGTGGAGCGGATGCGAACCCCTCGCCGCGAACGGGTCTCAAATTCTCCCTGCAACATGGCGAAGCCCTGGCAGCCGAGGTGCAGCGGCTGATGAAAGGCAAGTGGAAAAGGCTCAAACCACCGACGAAAACCAGTTATGCCTCGATCACTTTACAGTTCGACAAGATTCCATCCCGCGCCGAGTGGGAGCAACGGGCGAAGCAGCCCGGGGCCATCGGCTATCACGCCCAGGTCCAGATCAAACGGCTGGATGCCGGGGACACCTTGCCGACGACGCTCCCCTACCCTGTGCAGAGTTGGGTCTTTGGCGACGATCTGGTCATGGTTTTTCTCGGCGGGGAGGTGGTGGTTGATTATTCGCTGCGGCTGAAGCGGCAGTTCGATGCCTCACGCATCTGGGTCACGGCTTATGCCAACGACGTCCCTTGCTATATCCCTTCGGTTCGCATCTTGAACGAAGGCGGCTACGAGGCAGAGGGCGCCATGATTTACTACAATCGCCCCACCCGCTTTGCCCCGGATGTCGAACAGCGCATCATCGAAGAGGTGCGACGTCAACTCCCCGAATGTTTCCGTGGTGTGCGCGATCCAAACGAATTTCCCCCGCCTCGAGAGCCAGAAGAATCACGACGAGCCATCCAAGTGAAACCGGGACTGCAAGTCGAATTGGCCGCTGCCGAGCCCTTGGTGCAAAGTCCTGTCGCCATCGACTGGGGGCCGGACGGCAAACTTTGGGTCGTTGAAATGTACGACTATCCCACGGGCGTCGACGGGAATTACAAGCCTGGAGGGCGGGTCAAGTATCTTCTCGACACGAACGCCGATGGCCGATACGATCAGGCCGTGACCCTCGCCGAGGACCTCCCCTTTCCCACCGGTGTGATGGCGTGGAGAAAAGGTGTCCTCGTTTGTGCCGCTCCCGACGTGCTCTACCTTGAAGATACCGACGGCGACGGGCGGGCGGACATTCGGCGAGTCATTCTGACAGGCTTTGACGTCTCCAACTTCCAAGCTCGGGTGAATGGACTGAGCGATGGTTTAGACGGCTGGGTTTACGCGGCAAGTGGTCTCATGGGCGGTCGAATCACGGCCAAGATCGGACCGGCGATCTCGATCGACCTGGGCGGTCGTGATCTGCGTTTTCATCCGGAGCATGGTCTGCCCGAGGCGGTGTCGGGGTTGTCGCAGCAGGGTCGCGTCCGCAACGATGAGGGAGATTGGTTCGGCAACGACAATAGCAATTTGCTTTGGCATTACCCGCTGGACGAATCGTATCTTCGTCGAAACCCCAACTTCCATGTACCGCCTGCCCGCGTCGACGTGACGACGGGCGATGCCGACCCGAATCGGCTGTTTCCCGTGAGTCGGTTGCAACGTCGCTTCAACGATTTGCACCATGCGGGTCGAGTGACCTCCGCCTGCGCACCGACGATTTATCGGGACGATTGGCTCGGAGCCGAATACGGGGGAAATGCTTTCATCTGCGAACCGGTTCATAATGTCGTCACCCGCCGTGTCCTCGAGCCACGCGGCTTGACGTATCGAGGCCGTCGAGCCGATGACGAGCAATCCCGTGAATTCTTAGCCTCGACCGATTCATGGTTCCGACCAGTGCAAGTGCGAACCGGACCCGACGGGGCGCTTTGGGTCGTCGATATGTACCGTTTTGTCATCGAACATCCGAGATGGATTCCGCCCGATCGCCTGGCGGAGTTGGACGTCCGGGCTGGAGCCGATCGAGGCCGAATCTACCGAGTCGTTCCGGTGGGAAAGTCAGCCAGGAAAGTTCCACCGTTGGCGGCTCTTTCTCCCCCAGAATTGGTGCAAACGTTGGATTCGCCCAACGGCGTGGTGCGTGATCTCGCTCAGCGACGTCTGATCGAACTCGCCCCAGCGGCGACCGACGAACTCCGACAACTTATCCGAAAAGGTGGTCCTCGGGGTCGGTTGCATGCCCTGTGTGTGCTGGGAACGACGAAACGGCTTGACGAATCGACGTTGCGAGCGGCCTTGAACGATTCGAGTGCCGCTGTCCGCCGCTGGGCCATCCGTTGGGCTGAACCACTCGTCGCGACTCACGCCGAGTGGCGGGAAGAGGTCTCTCGTCGGGAGAAGGACGACGATCTTCGGGTCCGATGCCAGTTGGCGTACAGCCTCGGTGTCGCAAAATCCGATACCTCGGCGGCCGTCTTGGCTCGGCTGGCTGCCCAGGATGGTCGAGACCCTTATTTTCGCTCGGCCATTCTAAGCTCTCTGTCTCCGGAGACTTTGTCCCCCTTCCTCGCGAATCTCGTCAAAAATGGTGCCCAGCCCTCTTCACGGGAAGTGCTGTCCTCAGCGTGGTCCTTGGTGCCGGTCATGCTCCCAACTTCCCAATGGGAGACGCTCATCCGCGAAATTTCGGCGGCACAGATCGGTGTCGTCGATCGTTTGCGATTGCTGGCGGCGATGGTCGAGTCGATCGACCGACGACGTGAACCGTGGCCTGATTCCCTCAAGTCGATGATCGACGCATGGTCGCAGGACGCGCGGCGCTTGTTGGAGGATGAAAAAAGCTCATTAGAGGAGAAGGCGTTGGCCATTCGATTTCTCGGCCGGTCGCCACGACATGCGGACGCCGATGTTCGTCGTTTGGTCAGCTTTGTCCGCCCCGTGTCGCCGCCCGAACTTCAGCGTGCCGCGCTCGATCGCCTTGGCACGGTCGATTCTCTGCACGTTGCCGCATCCATCGTCGAAATCTGGCGGGAATTGACGCCAACTCAACGGCCTGTCGTGATGGATCTGCTACTCAGCCGTCGCTCTTGGATCGAGCCTCTTGTATCGGCGCTCGAATCCGGAGTCATTCGTCCATCCGACTTGAATACTCAACAGAGGAGCACCCTGTTACGAAATGCACCTTCGGAGACCCGCACGCGGGTGGAAAAACTTCTGGAAGGCGGGATTGACGCGAACCGTCAGCGGCTGGTCGATTCGTATCTGGTCTCTTTGTCGAAACTGAAGGGTGATGCTCGTCGCGGCAGCGACGTTTTCGCTCGCTCTTGCGCTCCGTGCCATCGATTGGGTGCCACGGGGCACGCTCTCGGCCCGGATCTAGCGGCCGTCACCGCCAGAGACCTGACCTCTTGGCTCGTGGCCATTCTCGATCCAAACCGAGCCTTGGACGGTCGATACGCTTTGCTCCAAGCGAATACCCGCGACGGACGGCAACTGAGCGGTATGCTCCAAGCTGAGACTGCGGGCAGTATCGTTTTGCTTGCCGCGGGTGGCACCAAGCATGAGTTGCTTCGCTCCGATCTGGAAGACCTCATCAATACCGGTCGTTCGCTCATGCCTGAAGGTCTCGAAACGGAGATTCCTCCCGCTGCCATGGCGGACCTGATCGCATTTCTGCAAGCGTCGGGCCGGCCGTCCAAGCAGGTGCCGGGCAATCGCCCCCAAACAGTCAAAGCCCAATCCGACGGCTCATTCCGACTTCCGGCGGAAGCGTGTGCCATCTTCGGCGATCAGATCACGTTCGAATCCGAGTTCAAGAACCTGGGGTTTTGGTCGGGCGAGCAGGATCACGCGGTCTGGAATGTCGAATTGGCACAACCGGGGCGCTATCTCGTCGAGCTCGAATTCGCCTGCGATGCAGCGAGCAGCGGCAATCAACTTCGCATCGAAGCTGGCGGGCACCAACTCAATTTCCGCGTCCCCTCGACGGGGGGATGGGATCGGTACGTGACACAGGAAGTCGGTGTCATCACCCTGATGCCTGGGGCAGCGATCGTTGTTCGGCCGGTCCCGCCGTTGAAAGGTGCCTTGGTCGATCTGCGAGAGGTGCGACTGAAACCCCAACCATCACGTTGAAAATCAAGCCGAGGACGAGATGGCAGGTTCAGTGGCGTCGTTCCGATGCCTCTTGAGCCGATGCCGCAGCCACGCCACGATCCCCGGCGAGATGGACAGCAGGACGACGATGACAATGACTTTCTCGATGTGACGTTGAATCTTGAAATCCGGCCCCAAGAATGGCTGCAAAACGGGGTCGATCAGAGGCGGCAGGAAGTAACCTGTCAGAATCATGCTGATGACCCAGCCGATCCCGCCAAAAATGTTGTAGAAGACAAACCGTCGATATTCCATCCGACCGACACCGGCGACAACAGGAGCAAACGTTCGCAGAATGGGCATGAATCGTGCTAAAACGATCGTTTTGCCGCCGTGCCGTTCGTAAAACGCTTGGGCTGCCAACAAATGGTCTTTTCGGAAGAAGAACGATTTTTCGCGGCGAAAGATCCGTGGACCCGTTCGCCGGCCGATGGCATAACCGACCGAATCTCCCAAAATGGCGGATATTGACAACGTGACGAGCAGCAAAGGCACCAACCACTCGGAACAGCCCTGCTCATGAATCAAATTCCGAAAGACAATGCCCGTGGTGACGAGAAGCGAGTCGCCGGGCAAGAAGAATCCAACGAGAAGCCCTGTTTCCGTAAAAATAATGAGATTCAGCATCACGAACGTTGCGAGCAGGAACTCCGGTCGGCTGAGCGTTTCCATCAACGCTTGAGTGTTGAACAATACCGAAGCTAAAAGCATTAGTTGATCGATCAAATCACTCATGCGCTGCCCTATTGGTCACGCCACCGTTCTTTCCTGAAGATACAACATTCGCTCGCACGGCCAAGCGCTTTCAATCGCCTTGCCGTTCCAGGACCAATAACAACAGCCCCCGCCTTGATTCAAACACCTTGGGTCGATCGGGCAGACGCGTCGCACAGATCCGAAGGTGATTTCCCTGAATATCGTAAATCCCGTGAAATGTCTTTCCCTTGTCTTCCCCGTAATGCGGGATCAAAGTGATCTGTTTGGGTTGCTGGGTCGGGTCGATACGAAACTCCGTGGTTTGCCTTTGACCTTCCAGGTCGACCATGATGGATCTTCCCCGAATTGTCAGACGGAATCGGCGAAGCTCGTCGTCCGGCTCGGCTTCGCCGTTTTCTTCCAACCGAACGACTCGCCACTGACCTTGGAAACGCTCGTATTCTCGCTGCGTCTCATCGGCGAGCGCTCCACAACCGATGGCGAGTAAGATGATGGTGGCTGTTGCCCCACGCATCGTGGCGTCCTCCTTGACGATCCTCGCGCTGGCAAGATCGACCGAGTATACTCAACACTCTCGTCTCAGGGGAACACCAATCACGCGAGCATTGCGGTCTCACTGTCGGACGAGATCTTCGCCAGGTGGCCGATCAGGTGCTTGACGCCGCAGGATTCAGCCGTTAGCTTGGTGATTCGATTGCTCGCCACCCCTGGAGGAATCGATCCATGCGTTTTGCAGCCGTCTTCGTCGTATCGCTCTCCGCTGGCATGATGTGTGTTGCGGACGACTTACCGCCGCCGAGCGGAGACGTCTTCGCGCCAGGAACGAAATTGGAGAAACTGTTCACGCGAACTGCTCCGATTCGAGGAGGGCTGACCGAGGGGCCTGCTTGTGCCCCTGACGGTTCCATTTACTTCTCGGATATTCCGATGGGGGCCGACAAAGGCCAAATCCTCCGTTTCGATCCCAAGACGGGCCAAACCACAGTGTTTATCGACGATAGTCGGAAATCGAATGGCCTGTTTTTCGATGCGAACGGTTATCTCATCGCTTGCGAGGGTGCGGATGGCGGCGGCAAAGCTGTCGTTCGAT
>CAKZUU010000449.1 GCA_937922175.1 uncultured Gemmataceae bacterium | reverse complement strand
GGTCCGTTCGACGGGGTCGAAGCTGTCGTAGCTGATGGCCGCGACCATCCCTTTCTCGTCGCGGATGACCATGCTTTTAATCAGGTCGTTGATATCGCGGACCTGGAAGGTGAGATCGACCCGAGCATCGCCGTCGATGGTGCCGCGGCGTTCAAAATATCCCACCCCGCTGGAGAACAACACCACTGTCTTGATCGGCAGCGTCGCCCGAGGCGGCGTGACGCTTGAAACGTCGTCATTTTTCGGCTCAGCCAACGTTCCTTTGGGCCAAGAGGCAAGGACCACCACTGTGGTGATGACGCCCGCCGTGGCGGTCAACCAGAGTAAAGAGCGGCGCATGATATGATCCTCGAAAGGTTGCGTCACTAAGAGTCGAAGCTCTCTCGACGAAGTCTAGTGTCTTTCTACTGGTTCTGACGTTTCCTTTGGGCGAAAAGATTGCCTGAGGCCGATCTTTGTTCCCAAATCACGACGGATTCCGCACGATGGTATCATTCGGAATCGTTAACGGGCGAACGGGGGCTACTCGTTCGCCCGAGGAGGGAGGGGCGACTGTGACCGCCAGCGACTTATGCGGCTTGATCGAGAGGGACGATCTGGACGGCTCGACACCATGCTTCGTCGAGCTTCGTTGCGAGGATGTCCCAACCGTATCTCTCGACGACGAGACGGCGCCCCGCCAAGGTCTGAAGGTGCCGACGCGTCGGGTCACGCAGGACCTGAATCATCGCGTCGGCCATTTGAGGAATGTCGTCGACAAGGTCGAGGTGGATGCCGGGGTTCAGGTCGAGTCCCTCCGCACCGATTCGAGTGGAAACGACGGGAGTGCCGCAAGCGAGGGCTTCGAGGATTTTGAGACGAGATCCTCCGCCGATCCGTAAAGGGACGGCGAGCAGGGTGGCCCGACGGAGAAACGGTCGCACGTCGGCGACGTTGGCATGGATTTCGACACCCGGTCGTTCGGCCGATTGCCACAGCCACTCGGGGGGATTCCGGCCGACGATTTGCAAACGAGTTTGGGGTCGTTCTCGTCGCACTTCAGGGAACACCCGATCGATGAGCAAGCGGACCGCATCCAGGTTGGGCCGCCAATCCAAACTCCCCAGGAACAAGACGGTGGCGGGGTCCCGAGGTTCCGCGGATGGGGTGAAAAAATCGATGTCCACGCCGTTATCAACGACATCAACCTGTCGTGCACCGAATTCGCGTCGAAGCTGATGCGCGTCTAGATCACTTACGGCGATGCATCGAGTCGCGTGGGAATAGGCCCACCGTTCAAAGGTCCGGAACTTGCGATGCTGGTGCTGGATGTACCATCGTCGAGCGGGATTCGACTCATTTTCGGCGAGGCGCTGCCAGATCGTTGACTCGACATTGTGGGCCATGACGACCCACGGCACGTTAGCGAGTGTTTTGACGCTCTCCGCATAGGGCGTCCATTCACAATGCCATAAGTCGATGCGCTGTGCCGCCGCCAATTCGCGGATAGCCTGTGACAAAGCCCTGCTTCGGTGAGTGACAACGGAATACGGCAGAGGAGAGAAAAGGTTGGCAAACAAACGCGCTGCGAATCGCCAACCTCGTTTGGGGGGAACGGAGCGCGGTACGATCCGGGGTTCGATCCCCAGATGTTTCAAATGAGTTTCGGCATTTCTCGCTTCGTGGGGATTGGCATTTTGATGGCAGAGATAGGTGATGCGATGGGTTGTCGCCAATCGTTTCACCAGGTTGTAAGTGCGAATGCGTTTGCCGGACGTCGGCGGATAAGGGAGTTCTTCATCAAGGATCGCAACGTGCATGGACCGACTCCCTCCCTGGACGGTCGGATCTGGAATAAGATTCTGCGGGCGCGTGAGACCGTGGCGCTGAGTATAGCGATGGTCGGCGATTCGCGCCAATTCAATTTTCCCGGGAGATTGAGACGATCAATGAACGAACGACTCGGGGCCATCGCGGAGGCGTTGGCTTTTTTCCTTGCTGTCCGTAAAATCGAAGGTCAAGGCGTGAGAAACGCGGCTGGTTGCCGCTGAGAGGCGGCTCGATGACCGGAGAGGTGGCTGAGTGGTCGAAAGCACCGCTTTGCTAAAGCGGCGAGGGGGTCAAACCCCTCCGCGGGTTCGAATCCCGCCCTCTCCGCTCGAAGAACTCGCTACTTTGTCAATGCCAGCGGCAAAGTCCGCCGGTCCGATGGGCTCGTGATCGCATCGCGAACTGATGGATCGTTGCCCCTTCCCGAGTGCTAAGGATCTGGGGGAGGGGGCGCATCGTGGCGTTTATCGGTTTACAAACCGGCGGCGCATCGTGCGAGGAGATCGGCAGTTTCTCGTGCCGAGGAGGGCCGCTTGGCTGGATTCTTCGCGTGCAGTTGATCGATGACGCATGCCAAGTTCTCGGGGATTTGCGGGTTCACCTTGCGAACGGGGACGACATCGGCGGTAGCGACTTTGAGCAAAATACCGTAAACGGTTTCATGCTCGAAAGGTGGCTTTCCGGTGCACAGAAGGTACAGCACGCTGCCCAGGCTGAACAAATCGGAGGCCG
This sequence comes from uncultured Gemmataceae bacterium, assembly GCA_937922175.1. Classification (GTDB taxonomy): domain Bacteria; phylum Planctomycetota; class Planctomycetia; order Gemmatales; family Gemmataceae; genus CAKZUU01. The sequence goes on along the minus strand of CAKZUU010000449.1, from coordinate 3,191 downwards.
TGTCCAGTTCTTCACCGGCGACTTGCTCAGGAGACATAAACATCGGTGTGCCCACGATGTTACCGTCGGCGGTTAACGCTCGGGAATCGAGAACTCGGGCGACGCCGAAGTCGGTCAGACGGACGCGCTCGGTTTTGTCTTCCAACATGATATTTGCGGGTTTGATGTCGCGGTGAACAATGCGTAAGTCATGAGCAGCGGCTAAGCCGAGGGCCACCTCGCGGCCGATACGGATGATTTCCGCGAAGGAGAACTTTCGTCCTTCGTCCAACCAATCTTGCAGTGACCGGCCGCGAACGAATTCCATGACCAAGAAGGGAATTCCTTGATCTTCGCCAGTGGCGTAGACGGTGACGACATTTTCATGGCGAACGGCGGCGGCGGTTTGCGCCTCGCGCAGGAAACGTTCGCGTGCGAGAGGGACGTTTTTGTGCTCCAAGACGACCTTGATGGCGACGGGCCGACCCAAGCCCGGATCGAATCCCTCGTAGACCGCCCCCATCGAGCCGCGGCCGAGTTCCCGGCGGATCTCGTACTGCTGCAAGCGTTCGGGGATTCCTTTTTCCTTGGATCGGGGCATGGCGGTCGTCGAACGGATCGCGGTGTCGGAACCATCTCCGGTCTCGGCCAATTCCATGGACAGACGGGCCAACGCCTCGACGCCCGCATTCAAGGCGGCAGCAAACTGTGGGCTGCTGCCGATGTTCAGTTGCAAGATCGCGGCGAACTCTTCGATCGTGGGGACAAGTTTGCTCAACATCTCCTCTAATTCATCGGGGGGTAAATCGAACTCTTTTCGCGCGACACACCAAAGAGCGTGAAAATCTTCGGCGGTATGTTCGGCCTCTTCGAGTTCGGCGAGTCGGCCCGCGAAGTTAAGTAACCGGGTTCGTTTTGCCAACAAGGGCGGCATCTTGGGCAACGGCAACGGGGCGTGATGAAAACGAATGGGTTCGACCACGGAATCGGGCAGTCGCCACGACTTTGCCAATTCGGCGCTGACTTCCGCATGGTTAATTCCAATATGGCGCTCTTCCCAGAGGTAACGTTCGCCGGCGCGAAGCGTTCGCTTCCCGGTCCAAACGGGCTCGTACTTGTCGGGAAATGTCTGATGAAGGAGGACGATGCCCAGGTCACGAAGAAGGGCGGTAACCAAATCATCCTCGGGTGAGGGGCTCATTTGCCGTCGGGCCAACTCGCGGGCGATAATGGCTCCTGCAACAGAAGTTCGCCAGAACGTTTGCAGGCCGCGCTCGGTCCCCGCGGGCACCTGCATGGCAGGGATCGACATCCCCAGGACGAGCGAGCGTAAACGTTTGACGCCCAAAATCGGGATGGCCTGCGAGATGCTGGTGATGGGTCGTGGCGGGGCGTAAATGGCGGAGTTCACCAGCTTGAGCAATCGGCCGCACAACCCCGGGTCGCAAGCCAAGAGATCGCTGATGTCGCGCAGGTTGCAATTCGGATCGCTCGCCTTCTGCACGATTTGCAGGGCCAAGGCGGGGGGAGAGGGAACATTGGGGTTGGCCAACACTTTGGCCAGGATTTCCTCACGGGGAACTCGCGTGTCCCCCGATTTGGGCATCGGTTCGTGAACGATTTCGGTAGCCGGGATCACAGATTCGTCTCTCTAAACTATCGATCGGAAATCTCTCAATCGACGCGTGAGAGAATGTCTTCAGCAATCTCTCTCCAATTGACGTCGTTCAGGACGTTCAACAATAGATCTTGATGTACTCCCTCGAGGTTGGAAGGAGTCAGTTGTCGAATTTCATCGGCAATTTTCTTGGCGAGAATTTGAGCCGCGGCCTCTTCGACCGTCAGTTTTCCCTCTTGCACCACGGGCAGACGTTCCGCCTGCTCGCGGGCCTTTTTCGCAGCCTCGCGCCACCGTTGCTGGGTGGCCTCGTCGTGATGAAGCCAATCCGCGACCAATTTCGTGGGCGAGCCGCTCTCCCCGCGGGTGTAGGACGAGCGACCACGGCCAAGAGCGATGTTTTCTGATTGTGGAACGGTCCCATGCATCTGCTTGTTGAACATCGCCCCACTCGGGGAGGGTTTGGACGACGAGCCAATCGGCGTGCCCCCGAGCGGATCGCGGAAATAGTGGGCGACGGCCTCCTTGACCTTCTGGTCCTGGGTGCAGATCCACATGACCATGAAGAAGGCCATCATAGCGGTGACGAAATCCGCGTAGGCGACTTTCCAACTGCCGCCCCCTTTACCCGCCATATCAGACTCCGACCTCCTCTTGAGCGACAGCCTTCATGTCATCATGAGTGGGCCGACAATCCGTGCTCACCACACGACGAGCTCGAGCGACCACTTCGGAGGGACCTGCCCCTTCGACCATCGCCGCCGTCGCCGCGGCGATGGTGCGGAAAAACGTGATCTCCGCCTCGCCCAGGTACTCCAGTCGACCCGCCATTGGGGCAATAAAACCATAGGACATTAAAATGCCCAAGAAGGTGCCCACGAGTGCGGCACCGACTTTGTGACCGATTTCTTCGACGGGGCCGCCGATGGCTTCCATCGTGACGACGATGCCCAGCACCGCGGCCACGATGCCGAATCCCGGCAAGGCATCGGCGGTTCGCGATAAGGCCGACACGGCGGCGTGGTGCTCCGTCTCGATGACTTTCATTTCCTCTTCCAAGGCGGCGAGCAATTTCTCCGAGTCGCCTCCGTCTCCCATCAGCCCGAGCGCGGTGAGCAGAAAATCCATCGTGTGATGGTTGTGGGCGACTTTCGGATACCGGGAGAAAATGGGACTTTGCTTTGGATCCGAAATGTGCGCATCCAAGGCAAGCATCCCGTCACGCCGAACCAGCTTCGCCAGAACGTAGAGAAGTTTGAACAACTCGACGTAGGTGGCGCGATTGTAGGGCGAACCTTTGAGCAATTGCAGCACAGATTTGAAAACGTCGACGAGAACTTTCTTGGGCGACATCACGATCAAGGCGCCAAAAGCCGCTCCCCCGATGGTGATGAACTCGGAGGGATGGATCAATGCGCCGACATGCCCGCCAGCCATGGTGAACCCGACCAGCACGGCCACCAACACGACGATGCAACCGACGATGACCATGGGTGTACTCGACGGCGTCAACTCGAACGTCTGAGGCAACTTTTCCGTATTGATGCGTCGTGCGCGATCCACGGCGGCGGATTTATCGAACAATCGCGGATGA
>CAKZUU010000448.1 GCA_937922175.1 uncultured Gemmataceae bacterium | reverse complement strand
GTCAGGCGTGCGCAGATTGGAGTAACCTTATGTCGTTCCGCTTCCGTCCTCGGATTGAGAGTCTCGAACGCCGCGAGACGCCCACGATTCCTGTTCAACCGATTAATCCGGACTTGCCGGAAAACACCGATCCGAACCCGCCGAGTGATCCGAGTGGTCCTCCGCCGGGCGAGGTTCAACCCGTTGATCCCATTGCCCCGATAGGTGGCAACTGATGTTCGGTCGAGAGTCAACGTGTTTGATCGGTGCTCCGACGCCGAATCCGGATGTCCGGTAATGTGGCGTTAGCGAGTTCTCAATTCTTCGACTCGGGAGCTACTGATCGAGAGGTGAGGGAGGGGGCCCCTGTCTCACCTCTCGTCCTTTTATCTTCAGATTATCCCCCTCACGATTGTCACTTTTTCTCTGGACAGGACGCTCGAGTTTGGCTATCGGCCGCCCCACTCTGACATCGAACATGGGGGACCGGAACGATACGGCGCCGTCGGACGGGGGGAACGTTCGACGGAACCGGTCGGTCGGTTCGACGATGCAGAGCGGTCGGCGACGCCGTGTCTGAATTTTTTACCTTCAGACTCAAGTGAGGCGGGGCCGATCTTGGATTCAGGAGCGGGTCCAGACTGGATCCGCGGCCACGGGGGGTTGGCAAGCTTTCTTTGTAGTCGGTGAACTGGGCAGCCCGATTGGCCCAGACCGTGAGACGCGACAACGGAGTGTCGAGGACGGCCCGACAACGCCGATTCGACAAGACCGTTTCGCGCATCGGCGGCCTTGGTCCGGGGGCAGCTTCGAGTTCCGGGGGACGATCGCTCGCCATCAGGACGGCCGGTTCGGAGTGTGTTGGGCCGGCCATTGAATGGGTCGCGATCGGGGAACTCTCGCCGACGGGCTTGCCCAACAACAGGGGAGGGAGCCCGGAAATGGTGACACAGACCGAAACGGACGTCCAGCAACTTTGGCAAGCCTTCCATGCCGATCGTTCGGTCGAAGCGCGGAATCGTCTCATCGAGCGTTATCTGCCTCTGGTGCGTTACAATGCCGAACGCATCTGGGCCCGACTCCCCGAGGGAGTCGAACTCGATGATTTGATTAGCGCGGGAATCTTCGGATTGATGGACGCCATCGATGCCTTCGACGCATCGCGCGGCGTCAAGTTCGAGACCTATTGCGTTCCTCGGATCCGGGGAGCCATGCTCGATGAATTGCGGACCATGGATTGGGTTCCTCGCCTGGTGCGCAGCAAGGCCAGCAAACTCGAAGAAGCGCGAAAATCCCTCGAAGCTCAGCTCGGTCGGCCCCCACGCTCCGAAGAACTGGCCGAGCGGCTGGGCGTCTCGCTTGAAGAACTTGAAACCCTGATCGGCGAGGCGACTGCCGTCGGTTTGGTCAGCCTCAACAAAAAATGGTACGAAACCGACAGTTATAAAGACGTCCGGGAAATCGACATCCTCGAAGACAAGAAAGCCGAAGACCCCGCTCATCGACTGCAAAATCGTGACCTGATGCGCCTCGTCACTCGCGGGCTAAATCGCAACGAGCGGCTCATCATTATTCTCTACTATTACGAAGACATGACCATGAAAGAAATCGGCGCGACCCTCGACCTGAGCGAGTCTCGCGTCAGTCAAATGCACTCCAGCATCGTGGCCCGGCTGCAACAGCAACTTGCCAAACGACGCTCCGAGTTCAGCACCTGACGGCTCAATCGATGGGGGGCGGCGGAGGCGCTCCATCCCGAGCGCCTTCCGCTGGTTGGAACCTAAAGCGACTTGTACCGCTCAACTTCCACTTCGCCCTCTCGCAATTCATCGCGGCGAACCACATTCCACAACGGTTGGCCGGTGAGAAATCGGGTCACGTTCTCGAAGGCCAATTCGCCCATTAAGATGGGGAAACGGTGGCTACGATCGGCCCCGGAGATGTGCGGCGTCATGATGACATTTGGGAATCGCCACAGCGGGTGCTCCGCTGGCATTGGATAAAGGTAGTGCGTATCGAGTGCGGCTCCCGCAATCCAACCTTCCCGGAGTGCTTGCAACAGCGCCTGTTCTTGGATAATCGGTCCTCGGGCAGGGTTCAGCACAAAGGCCGTGCGGGGCAAAGCCCGCAACTCCCTTTCGCCGATCAGTCCGGTCGTTTGACGGGTCTTCGGCACGGCGACGATCAGGAAGTCCAACCCCGATAAAAACTCCGCCTCTTGACCAGAAGTAAAGACGCGATCGGGCCATTGGCCGTCGGGGTCGCCGGTGCCCGTTGGTGTAAAGTCCGTGTGTCGTGGATGGACGCCGTGGCGTGTGAGCACATGAACGGTCAGCCCCAGTGCCTTGGCCAGCCGGGCTGTTTCTCGGGCTAAACCACCGTAGCCCCAAAAGCCAACGGTCGATCCGCGCAGCTCTTGCATGTAAGGCTCGGCCCGATTCCACCGCCCTTGTTGCTGGTCGCGGAACATACCCGGCAAGTCGCGTCGGAGATTAATCATCATGGCGACGCACCACTCGGCGATACCGCTGTCGAAGACCCCTCGCGCATTGCACACGACAAACGGCCGGTCCGCGAGGCGTAAGTGTCCGAATTGGTCGAAACCGACGGTCCCCAGTTGCCACAACTGTAACTGGGTGAGGTCGTCGAAGTTGACGGGGGGATGCTTGGCGATCAGAACATCGATTTGCCGGAGCAACGCCGGATCTCGGGGCGTTGGCTCACTCGATACCGGCATTTCGTGGACGGTGACTTGCGGCAAGGAACGAATGCGTTCCACCGCCGACGGGGCCAACCGCAGGTCGATCAGTATGTGCGTCATGAAGCTGTTTTAGTAATGCCAGCCCAGACGCACCTTCAAGCCAGGAGTCATAAAGCCGGCGATCACGAAACCGACCACCTCGTGAAACGCCCCGGCGGAGACGGACAACCCGGGCCAGCGGCGGCATTGGTAGTTCAGCCCCCATTCGCCGCGAAGCCCCACCATCGGGATTCCGTTAACGATGTTGGGCATCAGGGCGACGTCGGCCCAACCATAGGTGGAAAACTCGTCGCTCAACCACCGCTGCCAGCGAAGACCGGCATGAGGACCCAGCGCCAACGGCAGTGGAACCAAGCCAAAACCGATCCCCACGATTCTCATTCCTACTTGCCAGCGGCGATCAATCATCGGATCGTCGTGTCGATCGGTGGAGATCCGGTCGACATCGATGCCGATCGAACTGACCGGCCGCGGGGGCGACAACCAAAAGCTCTCTCGACCCAGAGGCACCAGTAGGAACGACGTTTGCCATGAGACGTCGTTTCCACGGCGGATGCCGAGCGTTGCCCACGGTCCGGGGATGGGCGGACGAACCTGGAACCTTTGATCGCTCGGATCGGTAAACTGGAACAGCATGGGCGGGGCGACGAGGATGCCGCCGGCGGCGTAAACCGACCGTCGAGTCCGAGCGGCCAAATTGTCGCGAAACGTCATTGTTTCGCCGAGCGGTGTGCTGAGCAGCTGTTCCGCGGCGGAAGGCTCACCCGGTTGTGCCGACGAGTCCGACGCCTGCTGACAAAAACTGATCGATTCCCAAATCAACAACCAGCCAAGAACGGCAACCACCTTCCGACAGGCCATACCTTGTCCCCCTAGGCGGGCGGGGCATAGCGAAGGCAAAAAGATGGGTCAAGTCGGACTTCATCGCCGGGGACGGCGGCACCAGTGGTTGGCTCATTTCCCCCGTAGTGCTTGCAAATAGGCCATCAGATGACGGAAATCGCTTGGGGCGATGAGGTCCGCCCAATTCGCCGGCATCGGCGAGAGGGGCGAGACGCTTCGCTCTTCAATCAACGCCTTCTCCAACCGGATTTCTTGGCCTTTCTGATCGGCCAACACAAGGATTTCGCCTTCGTCGCGCAGCACGAGTCCCTGAAACTCACGGCCGTCGCTCAACGAGATGCGGCTTTGTCGAAAGGCGGGGTCCACATTACGGTTGGGGTCGAGAACATCTTCCAAGAGCCGTTCGAGACTTCTGGCTCCGATCCCATCGAGCTGAGGGCCGATCTTTGCACCCTGCCCGCCCACTTGATGGCAGGCGGCACAATGCTTTTTGAAGACCACCGCTCCTTGGGCTGGATCGCCTGGGTTCTTCCGCACCTCCTCATAACGTTCACGCAAGCGTGCCAACATGGCTTCATCGGCGGGGGGCAAGCCGGCTGTTAATTGTTGCAGCTGTTCGTCCAAGCGGGAGAGGCGATGCTGCCGCAGCGAGGCGATGACGGCCGGCTCAAGCAGGAGTCGGGCCGATGCTTTGCCCGACGCGATCGAAGCCAGGAACTCCTCGGCGCCACTCCGCGTCGCGGTCAATCCCAAAGCGATTTGCGTCGCCAAGCCGGCAGGGACCAGAGCAAACGACTGGATGAGCTCCTGCCGAGCCTGCGGTCGATTCAAGGTGCCCAGCACTCGGGCCAGCCGGTCGCGGAGTTCAGCCGGCGCGGCCTGATCGCGGATCAAGGAACCGAGCAAAGTAAGGTGCTCGTCAACATCCAGCGTCACCAACGCGGAACAGGCCGCAGACCGTGCTCCTACCGGTTTCGAGGAATCCAGAGCGATTCGTTTCAGCGGTGGCTCGAAAGAGTGGTCCTTGATCGTGGCCACGATTTCGGCGGCGGCCTCGAGCCAAACGGGTTCGCTGGATGCCAAAGCGGTCGTGGCCAGTTCTCGGCTCCAATCTCGGGCGGCGTCGGGCCAGCCTCGGCCGGCACCTTGCAATCCCTGGCGAAGGGCCCGAAACGCCTCGACTTGCTGCGGCAATTTCGCCTTGGTGGTCCGCAAACGCTCGATCAGATCGTTCAGGGTCGAATGATCCCCGTAGCGGGCGATCAGTTCGATCTCGTGAGGCGGAGGCTGATCGCGTCGAAGATCCAGAAGAAAGCGTGCCCCGCGACCATCCGGAGCTCCGGGGATCACCTCGGTCAAGGTTTCCGCGTGCTCGAGTTGGACCTGCCACACTACCCCAGCCCGAACGTGGTCGCGCAACGCCATCTTGAGGGTGTGTCGCAGGTGTGTGTCCTTTGGATCGGTGGCGCGATAGCGTCGGATGAGGGGATTGACCTGATCGGGATGCGGATGTCGCCCCAACGCGTCGGTGGCTGCCCGTCGGACGAGAGGAGCTTCGGCCTCCAAGCAGGACACCAACCAGCGCCGCTGGGCATCCTCGAGGATGGGGCGCTCCGCGAGGAGTCGGGCCAGGTGAACATGCAACTCCGGCTGCGGATGGGTCAGACAGAATTGCCAGTCGTCGGCGCCGAGGGCGTTCAACCGTTCCAGAACCCACAAGGCATGACTGCGGGCTCGCCAGGAGTTCGACCGATGCAAGATGGTGCGGGCCAG
>CAKZUU010000447.1 GCA_937922175.1 uncultured Gemmataceae bacterium | reverse complement strand
CCTGGGCGAAAGCGATGAGTTCGGATTCAATGTGACGGCCGATGCCGTTCACGTCCATGACCTGCAAGCCACGATCTTGCACCTGTTGGGCTTTGATCACACTCGGCTGACCTACCGCTTTCAAGGGCGCGATTTCCGTTTGACAGACGTTCACGGCGAAGTCGTTCACAAAATCTTGGCGTGAGCACGCCGCGCGGCGATCAGGTCACGTGTCGATCATCTCGGTCGATTCGCCCAGAACGCGGAAATCGCCCTGACGCCGCGTCACACCGAGTTGGTCGAGGTACTCGCAAAAGGGAATGGCGAACTTTCGCGTGGTCCCCAGCAAGTCACGAATCTGTGCAACCGTCAGCCCTTGGGTGCTCTCTCGTAACTGGTCGCTCACCAATCGACGCATCTCACGCTCGACGTCCGCATGAAGGAAGATGTCGGGAGCAATCGCGACTAAATGGCCTTCGGCGACACACACGTCAAAAAGATCGCGCAAGTGGGCGGCATTTCCCCCCGCTTGATGGGCAAAGTGGTGTGGCTCAGGTGGCGAGAAGCGGGCTTGCAAATACGTTTGGACGACCACGTCTTTCAACCTCCGCAGGTTGGCGCTCAACTTGGGCTTGAAGTCAGCGCAAGTAACTCTCTTCGCATCGCCCACGATTCTCCCTTGGGAGATCAACCGATCCATCGCTGCCTGTACCAAGGCGTCATCGCGAAGGTGCGCCAATTGCGCTTGCACTTTTCGGCGATCTTGATTCGCCATCAGAGGAGCCGTCTCGTGCATCGACCGTAAAGTGCCCAACAGGCGAGTTTCCAGATCGTTGAGCACGTCGGCGTGGAGAAAACGATGTCGCCCGGTCCCGAGCGTCAACTCGACGAGTTGACCCTTTTGCAGCAAACGTTGGGTGACCTCGGCGGCTTCCACGGGCTCCAGCCCTGCCCCTCGAACCAGATCGGCCACGGTCATCCCCGCGCAACCGGCGAACCACGCCACTTGTGCCGCTCGTTCATCCGCCGATTCGCTCGCAAGTTTTTCGATACGCTCCAACGCTTGCCAATGTCGCCGTCGAACCTTTGAGGCGACGGGTTGGAGAACTCGGCCGCCACCGAGAGTGTGCGAGGCCGAAGATTCGCGAATGATGAAGGGCTGACCGTGGGTCGCTGTCACCCAATCGTCGGTGAACAACTGTCCGACGGCCCAGTCTCCCGGCCGCAACTCGTTGTTATCCAGGAGCGAGAGCGTCGCCATCGTCTCCGCAGCGCCGAGATGCAGGCGGACCTGTAAACGATGTTTCAGTGGTCTATGCGTCTCTGGCAAGTTCCGCACCCGGACCGTCAAACATCGGCTTGGGAGCAAATAACCGGGTGTCGCCAGTTCCTGGCCCCGCCGAACCTCGTGATGATCCACACCGGCCAAATTCAGGGCAGCCCGCTGTCCTCGATGGATCTCTGCCACGGGGCGATCGTGATTTTGTAACGACCGGATCCGGACCCGCCTCTGCGCCGGCAGCCACTCCACCTCGTCTCCCAGCCGCAAGCTCCCCGACGTCACGGAGCCGGTCACGACCGTGCCATGTCCCTGCACGACAAACGCCCGATCAATTGCGAGGCGAAACCATTCGTTACCGCGGCGGTCCTTCAATGTGCGGCAGATGTCACGGAGGGCCGACTTCAATTCGTCCAGACCGGCGCCGGTGACCGTGGAGGTCATCACGATCGGCGCATCCGCGAGGAATGTACCTTGCAGAAATTCCCTGACCTCCATCATCACGACCTGCCGTGTCGTCTCATCCACCAGATCGGTTTTGGTCAAGGCGACGACACCCTTTTGGAGATCGAGCAGTTGGAGGATTTCCAGGTGCTCCCGAGTCTGGGGCATGATGCCATCGTCGGCGGCGATGACAAGCAACGCGAAGTCAATCCCCGTTGCCCCGGCAAGCATGTTCTTGATGAAACGTTCATGACCGGGAACATCGACGATCCCCAGGTGAACGTCGCCGAGATCCAGCCAAGCGAAACCGATGTCGATCGTGATGCCGCGTTCTTTCTCTTCCGGCAAGCGGTCACAGTCGATGCCGGTAAGAGCTTTGACGAGAGAGGTTTTACCGTGGTCGATGTGTCCAGCAGTACCCAAGATCAGGTCGCGGGGCATCGGCAACCTCCGTCCCCGTCCGAACGGTTTGTGGAGCTGGGCCAGTCACTTAACGCGGCCCTCCGGCAATTTGCCGAGATTGTCGAACAGATAAACCAACGAGGCCATCAGCCGGCGCCAATCGTCCTCATGCAGGCTTTCGTTCGGAGCATGGGCGTTGCTCAGAGGGTCTTCGATGCCGAGCAGCAATGCCGGAGCGTGGTCGAACAGAGCGGACAAGGGACCGACGAAACCGATACTGCCGCCGCAACCGATCCCCACGGCATCGCGTCCGAAGCCGGCACGCAGCGCGGCCATCGCCGCCTCGAAAGCCGGGCCGTTGGGGTCGGTCATCCACCATTGGCAATAAGCCCCGGCCGGTTTGACGGTGACCTCGACGCCCCACGGGGGA
>CAKZUU010000446.1 GCA_937922175.1 uncultured Gemmataceae bacterium | reverse complement strand
CTGCACGACCCGCTCTTCGATGGTATCGCGGGTGATGAAGTTCAACACGTGCACCGGTCGATTTTGCCCCATCCGGTGGACGCGAGCGATTCGCTGGTCGAGCACGGCAGGATTCCAGGGCATCTCGAGATTGATCACCGTATCGGCGGCTTGAAGGTTTAATCCCGTGCCTCCGGTGTCCGTGCTGAGCAAGACTCGGACGTCCGAATGGTCGCGAAAACCATCGAGAATTTTTCGCCGCTCTTTCGCCGGTATTCGGCCATGAAGGACATGGTGGACGACATTTTGGGCCCGAAGCCGCTGCGATGTTCGCACGAGAAGCAATTCCCATTGGCTGAAGACGACGATCTTCCGCTGCGGGTCTTCGAGCAACTCCTGCAATCGTTGCGTCAATTCATCGAGCTTCGGGGAGATGTCGGAGTTTTTGTCGAGCAGATAGGTCGAACCGCATACCATGCGCAGCGATGCCAGACACGCGAGGACGCGTTGCCGGTCCAGATCGGTCAGCATCTTTTTCTGTAATAGCCGGGCCAAGGCAATTCGTTGTTCGTCGTAAAGGCGGCGTTGTTCTCTGGACAGTTCGACGAGCCACGTCGTGTCTGTTCGGAGGGGAAGCTGATGGAGCACGTCGGCTCGGGTTCGCCGAAGGAGAATCGGCTCGAGCTTTTCCCGAACCTTGTTGAGATTGCGGTAGCCCAAGAGCCGGCCCGACTCGTCCAGCATTCGATGCTCGTGAAGAAATTGGAACGCGGGTCCCAGCCGGCGATCGTCCACAAATTGAACGATGCTGTACAGTTCCTCCAAGCGGTTCTCCAAGGGAGTGCCGGTCAACACGATGGCGTATCGACTCCGCAATTTCTTGACCGCCCGCGATAACTTGGACTCCCAATTCTTGATACGCTGTGCCTCGTCCAAAACGACCAGATCGGGCGACCAGGCGTTCAATGCCTCCAAGTCACGCACAACTTGTTCATAATTCACCAGCCGATAAAAGGTGGACTGAGCATACTGTCGCAATCGATCATCGTGATGCCCTTCGACCACTTGGACCGGCCGATCGGTGAATTTGCGGATTTCCGTCTCCCATTGGTATTTGACGCTCGCTGGAGCGACCACCAGAACTCGTTCGATGCCGCGCTCGCGGACGAGAAGTTCGACACCGGCCAGCGTCTGCACCGTCTTGCCCAGACCCATGTCATCACCCAAGATGCACCGGCCCCGACAGGCAAGAAAAATTGCCCCGCGCAACTGAAACTCGTAGAGGGGGACTTTCAGTAACCGATGCAACGGCGACTCTGGTTTCTCCAACTCCGCGAGGAGTTCGACTTCGCGGCGGGCCATCCGCTGACGTTCGATTTCCCCGTCGATGAACTCGAGAGCATCGGAGAGAACGGTCACTTGTTCCGGGACAGAGTGGACCGCGGGAATCAATTGTTCGTAAGCCTGGCCCCCCTTCCAAAACCCTTGGGCGTCGAAAAACCGCCGTGCCAACTCCGCCAACGAGTCGGAATATCGTGGCGGCAAATGCAGTCCCAGCCGCAACTGCTCGCCGTAATGCAGAAATATTTCCGGATGCGTGACGGCGGCCTTTCGTCGGCGAATGTTCGGTCCCGCCTCGTCAGCGAGATGCTTCAGCACGGCTTCGATGTGTTTGCAGGTTCCCAGGGTGTTACTTTTGAAATCGGGACAGGTGCAGGTGTTGTCCCCCACCTCGAAGCCCCGAATCGAGACTCGATATTGACCTCCCGTTGTCGGATTCGCGACCTCGTAGTCGCTGAAAATTCGGTTCCGACCAAGCTTCTGAATCTGAAAGATCCCATCCTTGGCTCGTTGTCGGCGAATGTCGATCTGCTCTTCCCGCAACATGGCGCCGGCCCCTCGTGTCTTCGCATTGGGATTGTACCCCTAAGCAAGGCCGAGGCGTAACAGAGGCCCTCCTCCCATTCGTCGAATCACTCTGAAGTTCGAGACGAGGGCTTTCATGGCGTCATGGTCGGCCAGGCGACAGGATTCGTCAAACCTGCGTTGATGGACCACGCATCCGGTCGGCGAAACGGGCCGATCGCGGCAAAAAATCAGGCCGCGGTCGTTGGGGCCGCGGCCTGGGTGATGGCGCTTCAGGGACGTGAGAGCCCTCGCACCTGCTTCTGCAAGTGAGGACGGGATCAGCGGCGGCAATCCGATCCGCCGAAGTATCGGGTGATACCGGCCAACCCACCGAGAACATGATAACCCGGGCCGGAGCCGATCCCCAGATGGTGAATCATGGTGTAGCTCGATTCAGAGAACAACGCCCACTTCTTGTTCAAGAACAAGTGGCTGCCCGAGGCGACCTGGAACATGAAATTAAAGTTCGATGTGGTCGGGCTGTTGACGAAACTGGCCGAGTCGGTCCAGACGCCACCGAATCCCGCGTGGACGTACGGCACGATCCGGTGATTGCGAACCAGGTGATACCGGAGGATACCCGAGCCGCCGACGATGATATTGCCGCCCCCCCAGACGATCGGGATGGTGTC
>CAKZUU010000445.1 GCA_937922175.1 uncultured Gemmataceae bacterium | reverse complement strand
TGGCGGTGATTTCCCGGCCAAACATAGGCTTGCAACTTGGCCATCGCCGCGTCGGTGACTCGCACCTGGCGATGACATTCAAAGGCGATTTTGTCCAAAAGATATTGCACCAGATAAGGGATGTCGTCGAGGTGCGCTCGTAGGGGTGGAACATCGATCACCGCCTGGTTCAGCCTCTCGAGCAAGGGACGACGAAACCGCCCCGTGGTGGCGAGCGTCTCCAGGTCGGTTTGAGTCGCCGCAATGACGCGGACATCCACGCGAATTTCGCTCGCCGAACCATTCTGCCGTAAACACTTCTCATCGATCAGGCGTAACAAGCGCAGCTGAGCCTCGGGAGACAAGGCAGCCACTTCATCGAGAAACAGCGTGCCCTCATCGGCCTGACAGCAGTAGGCCGCTTGTGGTTGCGACAGCGAACCGACCGTTCGCCCGTGGAACAGTTCGCTTTCCAAGAGAGCGGGGGCAATGGCCGAGCACGGCACGACCACGAATGGTCCATTCACTCGGGCACTTTCTCGGTGCAACGATTGAGCGATCAAATCCAGACTGACCCCGATTTCACCGCGGAGCAAGACGGGCCACGGACGCGGCCCCAAATCGCTGATCTGTTGACGTAACTGGATCATCGCAAAACTATCGCCAACGATCTCGTCAATGAGAGGAGGATGCGATCGCAGGTGATCCACTTCGACTTTGAGGCGGTGGCACTCTTGCAAATTGCGTAAACAACCGGCGAGAAAGTCGGCCAGCGCTTCGGCGAAGCGCACATCATTTTCCCGAAAATAGCCGTCTTTGCGAACGGCGTGAATCATGCCGATCGCCACTCCGTTGACTCGAACAGGGGAGCAGATCGCGTCGGTGATTTCCTTCAAGCTATCAGTCGGCCGACTGTCGGTGATTTCCGTGGCCAGCCAAACTGTCTTGCCGTCACGCTGTACTTTTCGCGTCACATGTCGGCTGAACAGGTGGTCGAAACCCGCCCCTTCGGGCTGCACCACTTTGGGAAGAGGATCGGCCGGATCTGGGGTCAGGTATCCCGTCGCGTGGGCCCCACTATGAGCGAGCAGCAGTGCCAGTGTGTCGCGAATCAACGTCCGTGCATCCGAACCACCCGACTGCGATGCCATGAACGCGCAGAGCATCGAGAGTTCGTTCAGGTTGAGTTTTTTGGTGCTGGTCGAGCTCGCGGACCAATCTTTCCGCTCGACGCCGCTCAACCGAATCGCTTGACTCGGGGGAATCAATTCCGTTTGCAGGAAACGAAAGCGGATATCGCCGACGCGAATCTCTTGTCCGTGTTCCAATTCGATACGTTGATGAACACGTTCCCCGTCAACGAATGTTCCATTCAAGCTGAAATCTTGGACATGCCAACGACCCTCTTCAAAAACCAGTTTGGCGTGAAGACGTGACGCATGCTCACTCCGCAAAACGATGGTATTGTCGCGGCTGCGGCCCAGCGACACCGCATGCGTTGGGTCAAGTTCGAGGGTCTCGGGTCGGGCGTCCCCGAATTCGAGAGCTAGTCGGGCTTTCATACCGATTGGGCCGATTCCAATGGTCGGCCCGTCCTCCCGGAGGGGTCCGTCTGGGCGCACTCCATTCTGGCTTACTCCCGCGTCTCAGGCAAACGATTTATTCGGCTCCGCGTCGCGACTAGCCATCGACGGCTGTCGTTCTAAACTGCCAGAGACCTTCCTTGGGATCGAATCGTCGCTCATTTTTTCTCTTCTTTTCGGTGCCTCGATGCGGATCTCTGGACCTGGAATCTTGATTCTGTTTCTCGGTCTGGCTCCTTGGGAAGTCGGGAGTCAACAGCCCCCCGGAGGCGTCGCGCCCACTCCCAAACTCTCTCCCGCTGAGGAGCGAGCTAAATTTCGGCTACCCCCGGGGTTCGAGGTGCAACTCGTCGCCTCCGACCCAGATATTCGCAAACCCATGAATTTTTGCTTTGACCATCGCGGTCGGATTTGGCTGACAGACACCGTGGAGTATCCGTTTCCGGCCGAACCGGGGAAGGGCCGCGACCGCATCGTCATTCTGGATGACTTCGGGTCTGATGGCAAAGCCCGTCGCGTCTCCGTCTTTGCCGAGGGTCTGAATATTCCCATTGGACTCATCCCCTTTCGCGACGGCTGCATCGCCTGGAGTATCCCCAACATCTGGTTCCTGCGCGATACCGACGGCGACGGCAAAGCGGATGAGAAGAAAGCCCTTTTCGGACCGTTCGACTATGTTGATACTCACGGCAACGTCAACAGTTTCACATTCGGTTACGATGGTTGGCTCTACGCCTGCCACGGCTTCCGCAATGACTCACGGGTCCGAGGCACCGATGGTCACGAGGTCCACCTGAATAGCGGGAACATCTTCCGCTTTCGGCCCGACGGCTCCCGAATTGAAATCTTCACGCGCGGTCAGGTCAATCCCTTCGGCATGAGTTGGGACGATTGGGGGAATCTATACTCGGCCTGCTGCCATTCCCGACCCCTGACCCAGTTGCTTCGAGGCGCGGTCTACGAAAGTTTCTCCAAGCCTCACGACGGCCTCGGATTCGGGCCGCACATGAACGACTTCGGGCAAGAACATTCGACCGGGCTGTGCGGATTGGTCTACTACTCGGCCGATCATTTTCCGCCGGAGTACCGCGAGCGGCTGTTCCTGGGCGATGTGGTGCTCACACGCATCAACAGTTACACGATCGAACACACCGGTTCCTCGCCCCGGGCCGTCTTCCATCCGTTTCTCGTCAGCGATGATCCGTGGTTCCGGCCGGTCGACTTACGTCTGGGGCCGGATGGCGCGATTTACGTCGCCGACTTTTACAATGCCATCATCGGCCATTACGAAGTTCCCCTCGATCATCCGAAACGAGATCGCACCAGCGGTCGACTTTGGCGGATCGTCTGGCGTGGGATGGATGGCAAGGTTGGCCCCCCCGCGCGTCCCTATGACGATCTCCGTCGGGAGACTTTGGAACGGCTCGGGGACCTTCTATCGCATGGCAATTTGACCGTCCGCATGCAAACCATGCAAGAATTGGTCGAACGCGGTGCCGAAGCGATTCCCTTGGCCCGCACCATCTTGCATCGGTCGGGCTCCTGGCGAGCCCGCAGTCATGCCTTGTGGGTTCTGGAACGGTTGAGCGCTCTCGACGCCGACGACTGGCAATTCTGTTTGACCCATCCGCAGCCGGAGTTGCATGTTCACCTGGCCCGACTCCTCGCGGAGCGCCCCATCCTCGAGGATGCCCAGCGGCGCTGGTTGGTGTCCTGCTTGGAGGCCGAAGCTCCTCTCGTCCGACGGGCCGCCACCGACGCGTTGGGGCGACATCCGCATCCCGATCAGGTCAATCCCCTCATCCGACGCTATCGCGCTACCGATCCAAAGGACACACACCTGCGACATACCCTCAAGATGGCGTTGCGCGACCATGTTCGGGCCGGGGTGGTGTGGCAGGTCCAACTCGAGCATGCGGAAACCTTGACCGAGGTGATCCCCGGAGCTCCGGATGGTCGCGGGGCACGCTTTCTACTGGATATTCGACGCGATCAGCCTCTGCCTCACGAGATCGAGCTGATCTCCCGCTACGGGGATCATTCGACCCTGAACGATTTGATCGAGCGTTTGCGGACCACCAAGACGGAATTGCCGCAGCGAGTCGAAGCGTTTCGGGCCTTCCGCCGGGGATTGCAAGGTGCCGGCCGAGGCTGGACGGACGCCGCCCGCGACTGGAGCCGAGAACTCGCCGCGACCGCGTTGGCATCTAGCGAACCCGTTTGGCTCGAGGCCGCCGCCGAGATCGTGGCCGCAATCAAGGACCGCTCTTTCGAGCCGCCGCTGAAACGAATCGCTCAGGATTCCTCGAAACCGGTAGGAGCACGGTCTGCCGCCTGTTCCGCGTTGGTGACGCTGGATGCTGACGAGCACCTTGCTTTGCTCGGTTCCTTGATCCGTGATCAGGCCGCGCCGGCTGAACTCCGCGACCGGCTGGCCCGAGTGCTGGGCACCTTGAATCGACCGCAGGCTCGGCATGAGCTCATCCAATCGTTCGCTCTGGTCCCCGCCGCATTGGCGACGCAAATCGCTTTGGGATTGACCGCGACGCGGAATGGTGCCGAGGAGTTCCTGGCTTCGATCGAGTCGGGCAAAGCATCGGCCCGACTCCTGCTCGAGCCGGCGATCATTACCTCGCTGCGGCAGCATCGCCTCCCCCGCTTGGACGAACAGCTGCAACAATTAACAGCGGGCTTGCCCCCCGCCGATGAAGCCATGTTGGCGCGCTTGCGCGAACGTTCGGAGGATGTGCGCAAGAATCCGGGCGATCCAGCCCTAGGCGCGGTGGTCTTCAAACAGCATTGTGCCGCCTGCCATCAAGTGGGCGGGCAGGGTGCGAAGATCGGTCCTCAGCTCGATGGGATCGGAGCCAGAAGTCTTGAACGGCTCTTGGAGGATGTTCTCGACCCCAACCGTAATGTGGACCCCGCCTTTCGTCAAAGCCGCATCTCGTTGAGCGACGGCCGTGAGTTTCAGGGACTCGTGCTCCGCGACGAAGGCGAAATCCTTGTGTTGGCCGATCAGAAGGGCCAAGAAATCCGATTGGAGAAGGTGTTGATTGAAGAGCGAAGCGTCTCGCCTCTCTCGCCGATGCCGGCCAATTGGGCCGACCTCATCGCCCCAAGCGATTTCCGTCATTTGATGGCTTATTTGCAAGCCCTGCGGGGGAGATGAACGCACCACCGCTGCCCCCCGTCCCCGGCGATGAAGCCCGACTTGACGCATTTTTTTGCCGTCGCTATGCCGCCCGCCCAGGGGAACGAGATATGGCCCGTCGGATGGTGGTTGCCGTTCTTGGCTGGTCGTTGATCTGGGCATCGGTCAGTTTTGGTCAGCAGGCGTCGGACTCGTCGGCACAACCGGGTGAGCCTTCCGCCGTGGAGCAACTGCTCAGCACATCGCCCGACGAAACAATGACGTTTCGCGACAATTTGGCCGCTCGGAATCGACGGAGGGTTTACGCCGCCGGCGGAATCCTCGTCGCCCCGCCCATGCTGTTCCAGTTTACCGATCCGAGCGATCAACGGTTCCAGGTCCGTCCTCCCATCCCCGGACCTTGGGCGACGCTCGGCATCCGCCGAGAAAACGACGTATCATGGCAAACGTCGTTTCTACTGGTGCCTCTGGGTCGAGAGAGCTTTTGGTTGTCGCCCCCGCGGCCGGTCAGTTCGATCGGCATCGATGTCGACCGGATCTCCACCGATCGACACGACGATCCGATGATTGATCGCCGCTGGCAAGTGGGGTTGAGAATCGTGGGGATCGGTTTTGGCTTGGTTCCCCTGCCGTTGGCGCTGGGTCCTCATGCCGGTCTTCGCTGGCAGCGGTGGTTGAGCGACGAGTTTTCCACTTATGGTTGGGCCGACC
>CAKZUU010000444.1 GCA_937922175.1 uncultured Gemmataceae bacterium | reverse complement strand
GCGGGGACGGCCGAGGGCGATTTCGCCTCATGTTTGGTCTGGTCGTCGCGGCCGGTCAACCCCTTGCCGGTACTGATGATTGTCATGAACAACGGCTGGGGCATTTCTACCTGCTACAGCAGCCAACATGCGGAAAAGCATATCGCCGACCGGGCTCGGCCTTTTGGCATTCCCGCCGAGGTTGTGGACGGAAATGATCCCGTCGCGAGTTGGCATTCGATTCGCCGAGCCTTGGCTCATTGTCGCGCTAAGCGCTCGCCGTACCTGATCGAAGCGATCGTCTCTCGTTTGCACGGGCACTCCTCATCGAGCGGGGCGGCCCGGGTAAACGAACCGGATTGCATCGAAATGTTCGAGGCGAGGTTGCTCCAGGCCGGCATCCTCGATGCGGACGATATCGCCCGGGTGCATGAAGAAGCGGCTTCTGAGGTCGAAGAAGCGGTCGAGCAAGTCATGAATGAGCCTTTACCGGCGCCGGAAGATGTGGAGCGATACACTTACTACCCTAGCCCTGTTGATAAGGTCTATCCCGGCGATTATACCGGCTTGCCGCAGGCTTGAGTCGCGATCTTGATCTCATCCCGTGAGGGGACATGGCTCGGGTTCGGTCGGTGGCGTTTGGGTGAATGCATGGCAACATTGGTTCAAGCCGTCCGGATGGCATTGCACTACGGGGAGGAGCACCTCGGGGTAACGGATATTTTTGGAGAGGACGTAGGTCCGCCCTTGGGAGGCGTTTTCACGGCCACTCAGGGACTGCGGACCGCCTGGAATTCACCGTTGGATGAACGCGGCATTGTCGGCGTGGCGATGGGCATTGCCTACGCCGGCGGACGTCCTGTCGCCGAGATTCAGTTTTGCGATTATGGCTTCAACACGATCGACTTGCTCAAAGTCGCGGGAAACCAAGGATGGGCGGGCCGCGGCGGTTATCCCATGCCCATTGTCGTCATGACGCCGAGCGGCTCGGGAATTCGCGGCAGCTTGTATCACTCGCACTCGTTCGAGAGTTGGGCCAGCCGGCTGGCTGGCTGGAAGATCGTCATGCCCAGCAACGCTTTGGATGCCTACGGCCTGATGCTCTCGGCGATCCAGGATCCCAATCCCGTTCTCTATTTGATGCCAAAAGCCTTGCTTCGAGTCCGCAGCGACAAATTGATCCCCGGGGAACCCGAGAGCGAGCAGGAACTCAAAGAGATGATCGACGCTCCCGTCGGCGATCGCAGCCGATGGAGACCACGCTGGCCTGAATTGAAACCCTATTTCGTCCCCTTGGGCGAGGCATCGCTCGTGCGCACGGGCGAACATGCCACAGTGGTGAGTTATGGCCGAACCCTGCCGTTATGTGTGCAGGCGGCGGACAAACTTCAAGAACAGATCGGAAAGACTTGCGACGTCCTCGATCTCCGCACGATCTTCCCCTACGACTGGAAAGCGATTCGCTCCAGCATTGAAAAGACCGGCCGGGTCATCTTCGTCAACGAAGACACCGAGGTGACGAATTTCGGCGAGCACCTGCTCCGCCGGACGATCGACGAATTGTTCTACGATTTGGCGGTCCGCCCCCGGGTGTTGCAGGGCAAACACGTTCCGGGGATCGGACTGAATCATGTATACGAGCAGAACACAGTCCCCCAATTGAAAGATGTCCTCGCAGGGATTCGCGAGTTGCTGGAAGAACCGGCGTAACAGGAGGCGATCATGGACTTCGCGCTGCCGGAACTGGGCGAGGGTGTGTACGAGGGCGAATTGGTCCGTTGGCTGGTCAAACCCGGCGATCAAGTCAAGCGCGGCCAAACCTTGTTGGAGATCATGACCGACAAGGCGCTCATGGAAGTCCCGGCACCATTTGCCGGCCGAATCACTGATACGCAGTTTGAGCCGGGGCAAACGATCAAAGTCGGCACACGCATCCTCGGATACGATGCCGGCAACCGCGACTCGTCACCTGCCTCCGACTCCGCTCCGACAACGTCGTCTCCCGCGATTGATCGTCGGCCATCGCCCACGACCGATGGTTCTTCTTCTCGAACCGGCTTAGCGAAGAATGGCAACGCTCCGACGGTGACGACCGTCGCCACTTTGGTGAAAGCATCGCCTGCTGTTCGTTACATGGCCCGCAAGCTCGGCATCGATCTGAATCGCTTGCGGGGCAGTGGTCCGGGTGGACGGATCCTCCTGGACGATCTCACGGAAGCCATCCGCGTCACGCAGGGGGCCGCCTCGGCTGAAGCCGCTCCGCCGCTGACTCCCTCTCGCTCGCCGTGGTCTCTTGATCTGGGCACTCCCGGGACGCGAGTGAAGCTCTTAGGATTGCGACGTCGCATCGCCGAGAAAATGGTCGATGCCAAGCGGACGATCCCGCATTACACCTATGTCGATGAAGTCGAAATCACCGACCTCGTGCGGCTTCGTGAAAGCTCGCTCGAATTCTGCACGGAACGAGGTATCAAGCTGACTTACTTAGCGTTCTTCGTCAAAGCAGTGGTCCGGGCTCTTCAAGAAGTCCCGATCGTCAATTCAACCTTTGATGACGAGTCGCAAGAGATCACCCTGCACGACCGATACCATATCGGCATCGCGGTCGCCGCCCCCGGTGGGCTGCTCGTCCCGGTGATTCGCGATGCGGATCGGCTCGACGTGCTGGCCATCGCTCAGGAAATCGAGCGGTTGAGTTCGGCAGCCCGTTCCGGCAAAGCAACCCGCGAGGAATTGTCGGGCAGCACCTTCACCATCACCTCGATCGGTGGCATCGGTGGATTGATTTCGACGCCGATCATCAACCGGCCGGAAGTCGGGATTTTGGGCTTGGGTAAAGTCGTCAAGCGGCCAGTCTACGATGACCAAGGGCAACTTCGACCGGCGGATATTATTTACCTTTCGCTCTCGTTCGATCATCGAATCGTGGACGGCGCGGTGGGTGCCACGTTCAGCAACGCCTTGGTCCGTCAGTTGAAGCAACCAGCGTCGCTGTTGTTTGGCTCTTCGCTTCGTTCGTCGAGCTTGTGACAACCGCGATGACTTGAGGTGCCATGATGTTTCGCCCCTCGGCGGGCGGAGCTCCGGTTAGCGAATCATTCGATTTTGCTCATCGACCCGAACGATTTTCGGATGGAAATGCCGTGCTTCTGATTCGTCCATTTCACCGAAAGCCGCGACGATAACGAGGTCGCCGGGTTTTACGAGGTGGGCACCGGCTCCGTTGACGCAAATGGTGCCGGAATTCGGTTGACCGACCATCGCGTAGGTGATCAGACGGGTTCCGCGGGTGATGTCCCACACGTGGATCAACTCCCAAGGCAGGATGCCGGCAGCTTCGAGAAGCGACGAATCGACGGTGAGACTGCCCTCGTAGTCGATGTTCGCGTCGGTGACGACGGCACGGTGGATTTTGCCTTTCAACAGCGTGACACGCATGATGGCCGCTCCCGCAAGGACCGTGCACATTTTACGTGTTCCGAGGGATTCGTCCGCGCCGAGCGATTCCCGGCTGCATAAGATAAAAGTGCGAATGGGCCCATAATTCGATCACGCCGCAGGTTGATCACGTTATGTTCCGCCGTTGTTTCTTTCCGATGTTGCTCAGTCTTTTAATGATGGGGATGGCGACCCTTGGGGGACTCGGTCAGGAGGTCAAGCCGCCCGAGGGCTTTGTCGCACTGTTCAACGGCAAAGATCTCAAGGGGTGGAAGGTATCGCAAGGCGGCAAGCCCGACGTCTGGGGTGTGGAGGCCGGCGTCCTGTATGTCTCGGGTGGGGGAGGGGGCTGGTTGATGACGGAGGATGAGTACGAGGACTTCGAGTTGCACCTGGAATTCAAGATGCCGCGGATGGGGAATAGCGGTGTCGCCTTGCGCTCCCCGCTTGAGGGTGATCCGGCGTACGTCGGCATGGAAGTGCAACTCCTCGACGATGCCAATTGGCGTGGCCTGCGACCGACGCAACACACCGGATCGATCTACGATGTTGTTCCCGCTGCCAAAGTGGTGACGCGAGCGGCGGGCGAGTGGAACTCCCTTCGTGTCGTCTGCCACCGTCGGAGCGTGGTGATTCACGTCAACGACCATGAGGTCGTTCGCGCGAATCTTGACGATTACAAAGACCATTTTGAAAAGCATCCTGGGCTGACACGGCCGAGAGGACATTTGGGACTGCAGAGTTATAACTATCGGGTGGAATTTCGGAACATCTTCGTGAAAAAGCTCCGGTAGATCGGCGACGTTCAGATCAACTGGCCATCCTCATACTTGACCTGCCCGGAGACAAAGACGAGGGCGGCCTTTCCACGTACCTTCCAACCCGCGAAAGGACAGTTCCGGCTCTTTGAATAAAACCGCGATGGGTCGATGACCCAGGAGGCATTCGGGTCGATGACCGTCACATCGGCGGGTCGGCCCGGCTGAAGCGTGCCGCGGTCGATCCCCAGGATCCTCGCCGGGTTGATGGTCATTTTGGCGATCATTTGCGGCCAGGTGAGCCGACCGCTTTCGATCAATCCCCGGATGCAGGTTGGGAGAAAAGTCTCCAGGCCGATGATGCCATTCGGCGTTTGATCCAGTTCGCGCATTTTCTTTTCGGGGGCGTGCGGCGCATGGTCGGTCGCAAGGACGTCGAGAGTTCCATCTGCCAAACCGTCGAGGATCGCCTCGACGTCGCGTCGTGTTCGTAAGGGTGGCGACATTTTGTAATTGCTGTCGAACGATCGCAGA
Organism: uncultured Gemmataceae bacterium; assembly: GCA_937922175.1. GTDB lineage: Bacteria > Planctomycetota > Planctomycetia > Gemmatales > Gemmataceae > CAKZUU01. The sequence continues at coordinate 46 of CAKZUU010000444.1, read as the reverse complement.
GCTTCATCGGTCAGGAGAAAATGGTGGGGGCATGCCTCGGCGGTGA
>CAKZUU010000443.1 GCA_937922175.1 uncultured Gemmataceae bacterium | reverse complement strand
ACTCAGTTTTTGACATAACAAGCGCGGGTCGCCCCAGGGCAAAGGGGTGTGCAAAATGACCAGTCGCTCGCCCTTGGCCGGGTCGGGTACCGAAGTCACAGCCACCACACGGTCACCCGTTTGCAAGACCTGGTGCAGTTCATCCTCGAGCATCTCTAAGGGCACCATCTCGCCTCCGATCTTGGCAAACCGAGACAATCGGCCTGTTAGTGTGATGAAGCCTTCATCATCGACATGGCCAACGTCGCCGGTGTTGTACCAACCATCGCGGAGGACTTCTGCGGTCTTTTCCGGTTTCCCGAGATACCCCACCATCACGTTTCCCCCGGTGACCCACAACAAGCCGTCGCGATGCGAATCAACCTCTTCACCTGTTTCAGGATCCGTAATCTTCACAGCGACGCCGGGCAACGGTTGGCCGATCGTCCCAGGTTTGTTGCCGATTTGTTTGACGCCGTAAATCTCGCGATCCGGCACATTGGTCGAGACAACGGGCGACAGCTCCGTGCAGCCATATCCTTCAAGGGGGAGAATACCGAACTTCTCACGAAACTCCTCCGCCAAGGAAGTCGGCAATTTCTCCGCACCACAGACCAGAAGGCGTAACGTGCGGAAATCGTCGGGCTCGCACCGCTTCAAATAGAAGCGAAGGAAGGTCGCCGTTGAGATCATCAAATTGCAGCGATAACTTTTGCACAGCTCGCCGACTTCCTTGGCTGCTCGGGGATCAGGAAAGTACACGGCCGAGGCACCGATCGACAGCGGCCCCCAAAGGGTCACGGTGTAGCCGAAGCTATGAAAAAAGGGCAAAACCCCCAAAGCCCGGTCATTCTTGTTCAAATCGATGGCGGCCAGCACGGAATCGATATTGCTGGCGACGTTGAAATGACTCAGCATGATGCCCTTAGGCTCGCCGGTGCTGCCACTGGAGAAGATCACAGTGAGCAGATCACTCAATCGGTGCTTGCCGAGTCTTAGAACGGCGTACTCCAAAACCCAGCCGGGCAGGAGAACCACCTGGAGGAAGGCGACGATCCGCTGTCGATTGGTGATTTCCTTAAGCGCGTCCTCCAAGTAGATCACTTGGAGTTTTTCCTCGGTGGGCGCCTCTTCATGCGCCGGGATTTCAAAGGGCATCCGGCGAACGAATTGGCGTGAAGTCAGGACTTGGCGGATGCCCGTCTGTCGAAGGGCCGACTTGATCGCGTCCCATGAGGCGGTGTAGTTCAGATTGACCGTTGTTTTTCCGAGAAAGGTGCAAGCGATATTGGCGATCGCCGCGCCGACGCTGGTCGGCAACCAAAGGCCGATCATCGTCTCGGTCCCGAGCCGACCGCGGAGCCAGTTGCGTAAACACCATGCGCCGGCGAGGGCCTTGCCGTAGCTTAATTCGCGTTTGTTGATCGGATCGATCATGCAACTACGAAACGGCAAACGGGCAGCAATGCGGACGAACTGGCGGTGCGGCGGCCGACTCCAGTGGTTGGCCTCCCTTGCCAGTCGCGCTCCGAGTCGCTGGACATGACGGCGAACGAGCCTCGCCTCGGTGGTCGGCGGCAGGGGCGAACCAAATCCGACCGCCACCCGACGAGGAAATGTCCGTGGCCATTTCCAGACAATTTTGCCTCCCGCATAGCTGAACACACTGCCCCAGACATTCAACAAACAAACGGGGACGATCGGCACGTGAACATCGCGCTCGATGAATTCCAAGCCACGGTGGAATGGCCTCATAAAGCCGTTCCGCGTCAAGCGGCCCTCGGCAAAGAATAAAACCAGGTGACCCGCGCTCAAAGCGTTCTTCGCTTTGGCAAATGCCTCCAAGATTCCAGCGGGCGTCGGATTTCGATTGTCGATCGGAATGGCACGAACCCAAGCGAGGAAGAAGGCCCAGATGGGATGACGCCAATATCCGGACCAAACCAAGATTCGCACCCGCCGCGGGCAGGCAGCGAAGATAAACATCCAGTCGATGTAGCTGACATGATTGCTGACCAGCAACGCCGGCCCCGACTTGGGCACATTTTCCACTCCCAACACCCGGAGACGCCAAAAGGTGTGGGTGCAAACCCACCACCAAAGTTTCAGGACGGGGTGAGGCCAAATCCAGGATAAGCCGACATATGCCGCCACGAAGATCACCACACCCCAAAGGGCGTAGATCCCCATCCCCTCGATCGAGGCGAGGAGAGTTACGTTGTGTGCCACTTCCATCGGCCGACACCCTTTCTCGAGAGGCTCCTGCGGCAAGATCTTCTGGCGGCACGTTACAACAGGTGGTCGGCGAAAGTCAAGGCAGGCAATCCTCAGCGACCGATGTCACCGCGACTAGCCACTACAGTTGATTGGCGTTGCCGACACAACGACTCGAGACTATAGCCCCGCTCCTGAAACATCGATACGAGCGTCTGCATCTGGCCTTGGGGAGGCCGAACGGACGCCCTTCAGGGCTGGGGGACGCCCATCCGTGACCGAACGAACTCTCCTGAATCGAATCTTGGCCGACGAGGCCCTCACTCGAAACCTCGGCGACGAAGAAGCGCGCTTGCTCATCGAATGGCTCGTCGAAAAGACCGAGCGGATCGTGGAGACCGTCCCGGATTTCGCTGCTGCCGAGTCGCTCGTCGAGCGATTCCGACGAAGAGGCCGTGCCATCCGGCACTTTGTGGAGTTGTGGTGTTATCGCGAGGAACACGGGGCGGCGGCGCAGTTAGCCGCCACCGAACGCTTCCGTTGGCCTCTGCCGGAAAGTTACGCCGATCCTTGGGAATTGATGCACACCATTTTGGAGCACGAATGTGGCGAGTACGCCGAAACCAATGAGCCATGACAAGCCCCTGCTCGGCCTCCGCAGGGGTTCCCCTGGGTCGTTCGCGAGAATACGGTATTCGGAGGTTGGGGTGAGCCGACCGAATCATCGGAATTTTCGTAAGCCACCCAGGTTCTTTTCTTTGTCCCATCGGCAACGCCGGTAAGATCGACGCGCTCTCTTCAATCGGACGAGAAGGTTTTTCTCAAGTCGTCGCTTCCGGGAGGTTGTCCCTTGCGACAACATGCGGGGGGCATTATGCTGCACGAATGAGCGTGATTGTTTGACGGAACACGGACACAACATCGTTTGAAGGAACACGGACACAATCGAGGTGGCCCGGTGAATCCCAACCCGCCTACCAGCACGTCTGATCAGGAAGAGAACCGACCGCTTCGCAAAATTGACCAAGCCTTCGAGGAAGTCGCCCGCCTCTCGGGCGGGAACGCCCCGCCGGCCGATTTCTTTCAAGAGTTCTTGGAAAAGACACTCAATGGCATCGATGCACCCGCAGGGGCTGTTTGGATTAAAAATGTGCAAGGCTTCCTCCAACTGCAATGCCACGTGAATATCGAGCACGTCGGGTTGGATAAACATAAGAACGGCCGTCAAAGTCACAATGAATTGCTGCGACAGGCATTTCAGACAGCCAAGCCGATCCTGCTCGAACCGTTCGGCTCGACGGGTATCCTCGAAGGGATCCCGGCGGGGAATCCGACGGATTACGTTGTGTTGCTGGCACCAATCCTTCTGGACGAACGCACGCCCATCGGGCTAGTCGAGGTTTGGCAGGAACCCCGTTGGGATGCGCGTGTCAAACGTCTGCACCTGAACTATTTGGTGCAGATGGCCGGTTACGCGTCCAACTATGTCAAGAACCAGCAAGGGCGGCAGTCCGCGAGCCACGAACAGCTTTGGACACAGTTGGAGGCCCTCTCGTGTCAGATGCACGCGTCGCTGGATCCGACGATTGTGTCGTACTACGTCGCGAATGAAGGACGACGCCTGATCGGCTGTGATCGGTTGAGCGTGGCCGTGCGCGACGGAAAACGTGCCCAGATCGAGGCGGTCAGCGGCGCTGATGTCGTCGAAAAACGCTCCAACCAGATTCAAATGATGCGGAAGCTAGCCGAGGCCGTGTTCCGTTGGGACGAAAAGCTGATATATCGCGGGGTGAAAGACGACGAGTTGCCCCCAGACGTCTACCACGCTTTAGACGATTACTTGGCGCAGAGCCCGGCCAAAATGCTGGTGCTTCAGCCATTACGCGACCCCCGAGAGAGAGACAAACAGACGAATGAGTATGCTTCCGGGCAGTCGCGTTCTGCCTTGTTGATGGAATGCTACGAATCGCCGGCGCAGCCGGAGGCATTGATCGCTCGACTGGACGTGATCGCGCGACACGCCGCCAGCGCTCTGTACAACGCCACGGAGATGCGGAAAATCCCATTGGCCTGGCTGTGGCGGCCGATCTTGAGATTGCAAGAAGGACTGGGAGGGCGTCGTCGCTTTCTGACGTACACCGTCGCGACGACGATGGTCGCTGTCGTCCTCGCCCTTGTCTTCGTTCCTTACGAACTCAAGATGGATGCGAAGGGGCAGTTGCTGCCCGTGGAGCGATTGCCGATTTATTCGCCTCGGCAGGGTTACATCCGTCGTATTCATGTCGATCCGGGAGTGAAGTTTGGCCGCGGGCAAGTCTTGATGGAGCTTTACGACACGGAATTGCAACAACAAATTCTTGCGGTGGCCAAGGAGGAGGCGCTCGCGACGGCCCGACTGCAAGCCTTGGAGCAACAATTGGCGAATCCGACCCTTAGTCAGGATCGCTCCAAACTCGAACAGGAACAACTGACGGCTCGTGTCGAGTTACAAGCGGCGCAATTGGAAATGAGTCGATTGCAAGCTGCCCATCGTGCTCGACTCGAC
>CAKZUU010000442.1 GCA_937922175.1 uncultured Gemmataceae bacterium | reverse complement strand
CGTCATTCCCCAGGACTAGTCAAACGGCTTGAAATCGTGCGTCAGCGGCGGGTGAAGCCGCCTCCCCCGACTCGGGAACAGCGGAACAAGAGCTGACAGCGGGTGGCGCCGACGAACTCTCGGCATCCAGGCTCAGGAAGGCGAATTTACCCTTGTCCGTGGAGAGAGAATTTCTAGGATGAACGATTCCTGGAATGCGACGAGGGTCAAACGAAGCGAGGAGTAGGCGGATCGCATGCCGACGATCAATCAACTCGTGAGGAAGCCACGGGTTCCGCAGCACAGTAAGCCGCGGCACCCCGCGATGCAGGGTTGCCCACAAAAGAAAGGCGTCTGCACCGTGGTGAAAACGATGACGCCAAAGAAGCCGAACTCGGCCCTGCGGAAAGTGGCCCGTGTTCGACTGACCAATGGGATCGAAGTGACGGCATACATCCCTGGGGAAGGGCACAATCTGCAAGAACACTCGATTGTGCTGGTTCGGGGCGGTCGTGTCCGAGACTTGCCGGGTGTTCGGTATCACATCATTCGGGGTGTCCTCGACTGCCAAGGGGTTCAAGATCGTCGACAGGCCCGATCAAAATACGGTGCCGAAAAACCGGCCAAATAAGCCGGGAATGGTGACGGGCGGGCTTGGTGTCGGTGTCGCCGTCGGCTCGAAACGACGCGACAGGGTGGAAAAAAGTGGCGATCAGACAGGGTAGGCACGCGACATGGCGGGAAAGAAAACGGCGAGTGAGGCGACTCTCAGACCGGATCCGAAGTTCCAGTCATTACTGGCGAGCAAGTTTATCAATTGTTTGATGTGGTGTGGCAAGAAGGCGACCGCGCAGCGGATTTTCTACGATGCGATCGACTTGATCCGCAAACGGATGCCCGACGCCGACCCCATTGAACTGTTCACCCAAGCCGTCGACAACGTCAAACCGCCCGTGGAATTGCGTTCGCGTCGTGTGGGCGGGGCGACCTATCAGGTGCCGATGCAGGTGAATCCGAAGCGGAAACAAGCCTTGGCCATCCGGTGGATCATCCAAGCGGCCCGCAATAAAACCGGGAAGCCGATGGCGATGCGGTTGGCCGACGAATTGCTCAGCGCCTACCGACGTGAGGGTGAGGCGATGGCCAAACGCGAAACAACGATCAAGATGGCTGACGCCAACAAAGCCTTCGCGCATTTTGCTTGGTGATCCGGCCCGCGATCTCACCACAACGATCCCTCGACGCTCGGACTCGTCTCGGCTCTCTCTCCCGGCGGCAGTCCCTCCCCGTGTCGGTCACCGTTGTGGTGATCGTGTTTTCGGGGAACGATCATGGCCAAAGACGCCGGACCTGATCTCAGCCGTTTCCGAAACCTCGGCATCATCGCCCACATCGACGCTGGGAAAACCACCACCACCGAGCACCTACTCTACTACTCCGGGGCCATCCACCGCTTGGGAAGCGTGGACAGCGGCGACACCGAAACCGACTACGACGTCGAAGAACAAGAACGGGGAATCACCATCTATTCCGCCTGTGTTCCCTTCCGCTGGCGCGATTGCATCATTAATCTGATCGATACGCCCGGCCACGTCGATTTCACTGCGGAAGTCGAACGCAGCTTGCGTGTCCTTGATGGCGCGATCTGCGTTTTCGATGCTCAAAAAGGGGTTGAAGCTCAGTCGGAAACCGTCTGGCGGCAGGCCAATCGATACCACGTCCCCCGACTCGCCTTCATCAACAAAATGGACGTCGTCGGCGCGAATTTCGACAACGTCGTGGCAGAAATTCGTGATCGGCTCGAAGGTCACCCGTTGCCCATTGTCATCCCGATCGGATCAGGATCCATCAAGGACAGCCCCGTTCCTTTTGCCGGCGTTATCGACATCATCGAGCAACAGGCGCTCTTTTTCGAAGAGGCAGATTTCGGCAAGACCATCCGCGTCGCCGAGGTCCCGCCCAGCCTGCAAGAGACCCTCGCCCATTTCCGTGAACAAATGTTCGACACGCTGACCCAGCATGATGACCAAGACCGCATTACCAGCGCTTTGTTGGAAGGACGAGAAGTCGCGCCGGAAGCGATTCGGAGCTTGATACGGGAGCAAACCCTCGCTCGCTTGGTGCAGCCGGTGTTGTGTGGCTCCGGACGAGAGCACATCGGTATTCAGCCCCTTTTAGATGCGGTCGTCTGGTACCTGCCCAGTCCCTTGGACCGACCGCCGGTGGTGGGTCGTCATCCGAAGAAACCAGAGAAGGAGGAAAAACGTAAACCCGACCCGAAGGAACCGTTTTGCGGGCTGGTGTTCAAAGTGGTGGCGGACACCCACGGGGAATTGTCGTTCGTCCGGATCTACTCGGGCACCTTGAAGGCAAACAGCCGAATGTACAACCCCGGCCGCGACGTGAAGGAAAACATCACCAAACTGTTTCACGTTCATGCCGATCCCCGCCGACAGCGCGAGGAGATCCCACAATCTCATGCGGGAGACATCGTCGCGATTCAAGGACTCCGCGAATCGATCACCGGTGACACCCTATGCGACACGCAGCACCCGATCGTTCTGGAGTCCATCCGCTTTGCTGAACCGGTCGTGAGCCAGTCGATCGAGCCGGAGTCCAGCGCGGATAAAGACAAACTCGTCCAGATGCTGAATTTGTTGCGCAAAGAGGACCCAACGTTCACGTGGAAGGACAATCCCGAGACGGGGCAAAAGCTGATGTTCGGGATGGGGAAATTGCATCTGGAGGTGAAGCAACATCGCTTGGAACGGGACTGGAAGTTGAAAGTTCGGGTCCGCCCCCCACGGGTCAATTACCGAGAGACGCTGAAAGCCGACGTGACGACCGAGGGGGAATGCATTCGGCAAAACCCGGCGATGTTCGCCAAACTGACGGTAAGATTTGAACGGGTGGCACGCGAGGTCACGACATCGGTGACGAATCGAGTGGCGAGCGACAAGCTGCCGCCGCTCTTTGCTGCCGCTGCCGAGCGAGGGGTCCGTTTTGGTCTTCAGTCGGGCGAGGTCGGCTATCCCGTGATGGACGTCCATGCGACGATCATCGATGCCCAGGTGGACGCGGCCTTGTCGCGAGAGGAGGCATTCGAGTTTGCCGGTGCCGATGCCGTCCAAAAAGCCCTGCGGGGAAATATCATCTTGCTCGAACCGATCATGCGGGTGGAAGTCCAGGTCCCGGACGAGTTTTTCGGTCCCATCTCAGCCGATCTGAACGCTCGGGGAGCGCAGATCCTTCGCACGGATCAACGAAACCGTTGGTGGACGATCGAGGCTCTCGTGCCTTTGGCGAAAATGTTCGACTACGCCGAGCAGGCGCGGAGTCTCAGTCAGGGGCGCGCCAGTTCGACGATGGAACCGCATTCCTATGCCCCCGCTCCCAGAGACGTCCTGGAGTCGATCCTGAATCCGCTCTGATGGCCGATTGATCGACCTAGTGTCTTTATCTGACTCGCGAAAGTCTCATCCCGGTGCGGCTTGCCGGTGGCGAGCGCGCCGACGCAGCCGCGGACCGTTCCCCGCGTTCAATCTACCTCCCGCAGGGGCAGTTCCCAGGGTAGCGCGGCTTGTACCGGCCTTCCTCAAAAAAAGCGCGGCAGCCTCCGAACAAAAATCGCCAAGTGCTTTTGAACGTGCTGCACTGCAAGGGATCGTACGGCGGTTTGGGGTGATTGAGCTTTGGACACAACCGAAAAAGAATTCCGCCGGAGCAGGAACCTGAATCACAGTCGTTCGGGGATTCCCTGACGACAGATGCCTGCGGGATCTCCTCTTCGGAAATCAAGATTGGGGCATTCGTCATTCCGGGCAAGTTCTTGGAATCGTTACTGGTTTGCAACACCGCGACCCTGTGGGTTGAGCCTGAATCCGGTGTCGGCTGTGATGTCGATGTCTTCGTCCGCGAAGAACGTTCCAGGTCGCCGGCGAAGACCGTCCCGGTCATCAGCCCCACACAGACAACAAAAATCACCCGGTCGAACATCGTTCGGCTCCTTGGTAGAACGCCTCTGGGGAGATTGATCGTCGTTTCCTCGGGATCGACTCGACCGTTTCCAAAGAAACATTCGATTTGCAAGGTAAACTGCGCAATTCCCGCCGCAGAACGAAGGAACAACGGAGCGCGGCACGAGATAAAAAACTGCGGAATCGGTGGGCGCAGAAGCGAACAAACTCGGCTCGCGATGAGAGGTTCGGCAGTCAGCGACGGGGGGCCGGCGGTTTGATCAACCCGACGCTCGATTCAAAAATTCGTTGCCGTCGGGACTTGATTTTTGGTTGCGGCTCGATCTGCTGCGACCTCAAATCGTCGAGATTGGCGAGGCAATACGGACACTGAATCGTTTCCAGATGGAATCGGATGTAGTCGAATAGGTCGTCATCCAAGGCACGGAGTAGATAAGCGCCAAGTTGCTCGCGCGAGGGGCAGCTGAGGTGACCTCGCCGCCAGATCGCTCCTACTGAGTGCTCCCCACGGTCCCGCTCGGCCAAGATCGAGCGCAATAGTTGTTTCAACTCCGAGCTGGCCCGGATCGCTTGTTCGATGCGCGAGGCCTCGGCCTCGGTCAAGGCGTTGTCGAGGTAGAGATGGATCTGTTCTCGAGTGACGTCCCGCATGGCCGAATCGATTCCCCTTGAAATTCACCGAAGCCGCCGTTGCTTGGTTACCGTGCGCAGGACTGAGCGATCGCGACGAGATCAGGCGAGGACCTCTTGGAGCCGGTGCCGCGAGATCTCGCTGACTTCCGCATGCAGAGAGCGGCCGTGAGAATCCATCGTGACGACGGCGGGGAAATTTTTTACATGCATTTCCCAAACTGCCTCAGGGCTACCGAACTCCTCTTTGAGGAACACTCGTGGGGTTCTCTCGACGCATCGAGCATAAATCTGGGCGGCTCCGCCAATCGCATGCAGGTAAACACAGCCAAACCGTTGGCAAGCCTCCAACGTCTTGGCGCCCATCCCCCCTTTCCCGATCACCGCTTTGATCTGGTATTTTTCGATGACGGCAGCCTGATAGGGTTCCTCGCGAATGGAGGTGGTCGGCCCCGCAGCCACGACCCGGTATTGCCCATTCTCTTCCAAAACGACTGGACCGCAGTGGTAAATGACCGCCTGATGCAGAACGGAGACATCACCGCCTTTGAAAATAAACTTGTGAACGGCATCCCGACCGGTGAAGACCGGGCCATTTAACATCACGATGTCGCCGGCCCGCAACGATCGCACATCGGCTTCGGTCAGGGGAGCCGTCAACGTTTTGACCGCAGTACTGCTGGGCAGACCCAATGGAACCGGCACGGTGTCATCAGTGGCCGGTTCGAAAGATTCGTCGTCGCTCTGGTACAGCCAGCGGATGACCTGACCACTGGTGTCGAGAATGACGCCCCGCCGGCGAAAAGCCCAGCACATGTATGCGACGCTGACGAAAAACGAGGCGGGCAGTCGATTGCGCACGCCGATCTTGCACGAACCGATCGTCAGTTTCCCGCCGAAGCCCATCGGTCCGAT
>CAKZUU010000441.1 GCA_937922175.1 uncultured Gemmataceae bacterium | reverse complement strand
CGCGCGGGCGGTGAACCGATCAGCGGCGATTTCTAAGCGAATCGTTATTAGGGAGAATCCGTGATTTCACGCAAGATGCTCGGGGCCGTGGCCACAATCACCTTGGCCATGGCCGGTTGCTCGGGGCCGGGTTTTGAAACCGCCGAAGTGGAGGGCGTCGTCAAAGTCAAGGGTCAGCCCATGGGTGGTCTTTTCCTGCAATTTTTGCCGGAAAAAGGTCCAACGTCGATCGGCGAGACCGACGACGAAGGGCGATTCCGCTTGCAGTACCGTGACCCAAAAACGAACACCATGAAGGACGGAGCCGTGGTCGGCCGGCATCGGGTTGTAGTCATGGACGCCAAGCGTCCCGATGTGCCGCAAGGTGAAACGCCCAAGCCGGGCCGAATTCCCGATAAATATTCTGACATGGTGAACAGCCCGCTGAACCAAGAGATTCGGAGCGGGCCGCAGTCGATCGAAGTCAAAATCGACTGAACGACGGCTCTCGCGACGAATCGCGCCGCTCGGACCGTGTCGGTGTTGATTGAGCGGCCGGGGGCTGCGTGTTCGAGCTACGGGACCCCGACGCCTTCGACAGTGACGCTCGCGGAGAGGTCGCCGGACAGGTCGGTTTTGATCGTCAAAGTTCGAGAGACTTTCCCCGGCTGAGGTGGAACAAACTCGATCACGATGAGGTGCGTCGACGCGGCCTTGTCCGACACTTTGACCGTTAATCCGTCACCTTCACCGTCGACGCCAAGGATGCGGAATGTCGTCCCGGCGGGGCCGCGTAGCAGCACGCGGCCCGAGACGATTTCATTCACCTTCACACTTCCCAAGTTGATCTGATTGGGTGAAGCAACGAGCGGGGCTTGGATGATCCCTTCCATCACCACATCGAGCACGGGCGTGGTCCGATCATTGGTGCTCAGTTGGACCTCGTACTTGATCTCGCCGGCGGGAGCATCCTTTCGCAACGTCCCCACCACGCGGAAAGCGACTCTGCCACCCAGTCGCGGTTGAACCCGTTGAATGGTCACATCGACAGGGTGATGATGGCTGACAACTCCCGTAATCTCGAAGGCGGGATTGGTGAAATGCTCGATGTCGAGCACACCAACAGCGGGGCTGCCCAAATTCACCACCCCGAATTGGAGCTTTTCATGACTGTATCGGATGCTCCCTTGCGCGAGGCAACTCACTGTCAGCGTGCAGCTCGAAGTGAAAACCTTGTCGGAGGGACTTTGTGGCACCGATGTTAACTTGACGAAGATATTCACGACTTTGGGCCGGCCCGTGGCGCCGGCTTTGCGCGTGTCCATATTGGCTTCCAACTCCGCCGTGCCGCGGGGGGGAATCGCCCCCAGCGGTTTCTTGACCGAGACGCAGCCGCAGGACACCCGTGCGTCCTCAACAATGAAGGGCACGTTGTAGATGTTGGTGATGGTAAATTTGTGCGTTAATTGGGCCCCCCACGGGACATTGCCAAAATCGTGTGTCAAGTTGCCCTGGAAGAATTTGGCCGCCCAGCCCTGTTCCTGGGCCTGGGCCGAAATTTCGCCACCCCACAACGCCGCCACCGCGACAACGATCAGCACCGTGGAACGCATGATCTCCCCTCTGCCCCGCAATGGAGTTCCTCCGGGAGTATCGACCAGAATGCTCGAGATCATAACCCGAGGAGGTTGGGCCGAGAAGGCGGATTTCTCCGCAAGGGCGCTTTGATTGTCACAGCTTTCCCAAGCTACCCAGAGACACACCGGAATGGAGGTGCCAACAAAACTTTCACGGGCCATTGGCAGTGAACCTGGAGTTGATGTAACGTAAAGACAGATGACCGAGTCGCGACCCCATCTCCGCCTGAGATTTCGGACATGTACGAGTACGCTTGTCCTTCCTGCAACATCGTGCTCAAGCGTCAAGAGCCCCTTCCGGCTGGGAAAAAGGTAAAGTGCCCCAAGTGCCAACACATCTTCGCGATCCCGAACGCGCCGATTGCCGAGAAAGCCAAGTCCCCGGCCCCCAAGCCCGCAGCAAAGCCGGCCGCGGCCGAGACGAAAGCGGCAAAGCCCGTCTCGGACGATGATGATTGGGCGAAGAACCCCTATCGAGTGTTGGCTGACACCAATGAAGACGACACCGTCAAGGCCGAGAAACAGCGGGCCGCCGCCGGTATTGTCCTTGATCGATTCAAGAAGAGTAAACGAGGGCCGGCCCTCGCCAAGGTCGTGGTCCCCTCCAACATCATGCTGGCGACCGGCATTCTTCTCGGTGCCATCGCCATCGTCGTGTTTATCGTGGGTCTGTTTCCCATCGTCTTCAAGAGTTACTACCTTGACACGCCCGAGTTCAAAAAGCTCAGCGAGTCACAGCTTGCCGAAGAGTGGAACAAGATCGTCATCACGCGTGTCATCATCATGGTCGGTGCGGCCGCGACCCTTATCTACGCGGGAGTCATTTGCGTGGGAGCGTTCAAGATGCGGACACTTGAGTCGTATGCCTGGGCGATGGTGGCCGCCGTGATGACGGCACTGAGTGTGGCATTCATCGTCGGGTTGTGGAACCTCATGACGTTGCGAGACAAGGACGTGATGGAGGGCTTCGCCGAGGAACCGCCGCCCCCGATCTGATGCATCGATCAGTGCCCAACTCGTCGCTGGACAGAGGGGCGTCCGGAGCGTGATCGACACAACAAATCCCCGAGGCTTGCTTGCTCGACGAAAGTGCATCCTTTACACTAACGCCCGAACTCTCCCCCTGGTCCTCTCGAGGAAAGAACTCATGAAAAACGTCAATCGTCGAGGATTTCTCCGCTCTTCAGCCGCCGCATCCGCCGGTTATTGGCTGCTGGCCTCGGCGCGATCGGCAGCCCGAGCGGCGGATCGCCCCAATGGCAAATTGCAATTCGCCGGTATTGGCGTCGGGGGCAAAGGATCGAGTGACATCGATCAGTGCGGCCCGTTGGGGACAGTGATCGCTCTGTGCGACGTGGACCAACGGATGTTGGATGAAAAGAAAAAGAAGTTCCCTGAGGCCCAGACCTTCCGCGATTACCGCGAG
>CAKZUU010000440.1 GCA_937922175.1 uncultured Gemmataceae bacterium | reverse complement strand
ACGCTGATGGTTCCGATCCTGGCACCGGCGGCTGCGGCTGGAGCGACCGCCCCGACAGGAGTGTCGCGCATGAAGGCCGAGCAACGAAAACAATTGGAAAAAAACGAATTGGCGGATCGCTTAGCTCGCTGGTGGAAAGGCGCCGACGGGGAAAGCCCCACATCCACCCTCTGGCTGGGCGTCGGCGTGGTTGTCCTGGTCATCATATTGATTGTTGCCTGGCGGTATTACAGAGAGGCCTCGCTGAAAAACCGAGCAGCAGCATGGAAACAGTTAGAGTTAGCAATGTCCGCCTCTGACCTTGATGCCCTCATGGAGGCCCATCGTGGCAATATTGTGGGCCGAATGGCCAAAGCGCAACTCGCGCGGTTGCTCTTGAATGAAGGTTTGAACCAACTCGGTGCGGATTTGCAGCGGACCAAGGCGATCGAAAATATCGAGCGTGGTCGAGACCTATACCGAGAACTCGCCGAAGAATCACGCGATGACGATGCGCTACGTCGTGAATCCCTGTTGTCAGCCGGCAAGGCGGAAGAATCGCTGGTCGGCGTGCCGGGGTCCGATTCTCGTGAAACCCGTGGCAGTCTCGAGACGGCGTTGGAATGGTACGACAAGGTGGCCTCACAGTTTCCGGAAAGTCCCGAGGGTCGAGCCGGGGCCGATCGGGCCAAGTCCATTCGGGAAAACCGCGATAAAATCAAAAGGTTTTATGAGGATTTAGCGAAGCGTTATCGCGTGGCGGATGAAAAACCCAAACCAGGCACACCCGGTGGCGAGCCTGCCCCGCAAGGGACGAGCGAGAGTCGACCGCTGCTCCCGCCGCCCGCACCGTCGGAACCGACGCCGAAGTCGGCCACGCCGAACGCTTCGTCAGCGACAGGGTCCCCCCTCGTACCGCCGGCACCACCCCCGTCGTCGGGAGCGGAGCCAGCCAAACCGGCGTCGGCTGACCCTCCCCAGGTCAAGCCGGTCGACGAAAAGAAAGGCGGGTCCAAACCTGCGGAACAATCGAATTCGCCGGGGCCGACGAGCGACTCGGCTCCATCTGGGAACAAATCGGAACCGCCCGGCGATCCCAAGGCACCGCCTAAGACCGGCAACTAGTGCGTCGGCGGCTGCCCGAACGGTCATCTGACAGGCGCCCTTGGGAATGTTCGGAGGTCTAGATTGGGGAGCTTTTTCGGCACCACTCGGGCATGGCATCTTCGGACACGATTGAGATTCTCGCGCGAGTCCGCGGCGAGGCGGTGCGTTTGGATCAGTTTCTCACTCAACAATTACCCGAAGTCAGCCGATCGCTGATTCGTCGCGCCATCGATGCTCAAGCGGTGACCGTCAATGGCGAATCGACCAAGGCGAGTTACCGAGTTCGTACCGGCGATGTCATTCGCGTCCGGCTCGACCAACCGACGCATGGTCCACCCAAACCTGAAGACATCCCGCTGGACGTCCTCTATGAGGATGATAACTTGGCGGTGATCAACAAACCGGCCGGGATGGTCGTGCACCCCGCCAAGGGGAATTGGTCGGGGACGCTCGTGAACGCTTTGCAATTTCGCTTCCAACAGCTGAGCCGAGTCAACGGCGACTATCGGCCAGGCATCGTCCATCGACTCGACCGCGATACCAGCGGCGTGATTCTCGTTGCCAAAGAGGAAACCACTCACCGCGAGCTCGCGTCGTTGTTCGAGCAACGTCGGATGTTCAAGGAGTATCTGGCCATCACGGCCGGCGTTCTGGATCGCGACAGTGATTACATCGAAGCGGCCATTGTGAGACACCCCAGCGTGAGGGAGAAGATGGCGATTGCCGAGGACGAAGACGACGAGGATGCCAAAGACGCCTGCACATTTTACGAAGTGGTCGAGCGGTTTCGAGGGTATACCTTTTGCCGGGTTTTGCCGAAAACCGGACGCACTCACCAGATTCGCGTGCATCTCGCCAGCGTCGGTTGCCCAATCCTCGCGGACAAAGCATACGGCGGGCGTGATCGAGTGATGCTCTCCGACCTGGCTCCCTCGGGGACGATCTCGCCGGAAGATGACGCGACGTTGCTGAGCCGACAAGCACTTCACGCCCACCGCATTCGTTTTCGTCACCCTCGCCGGCTGGAATGGATGGAGGTGACGGCTCCCTTACCGATGGACTTCTCCCGAGTTTTGGATGCTCTGCGTCGCTTCCGCCGACCGCGATGAGGGCGACTCCGACCGGCCTCCCACCGCCAAGATCACCGCGATCACGATCAAAGCGAACGCCGATAATGATCGAACCGTCAGCCCCTCGCGCAGGTAAAGCACGCTGAAGAGGAGGAAGATAGAGATCGAGATCGCCTCTTGCAAAATTTTGAGTTGTGCCCCAGTGAACTTCCCATGTCCCCAGCGATTTGCAGGAACCTGGAGAGCATACTCCGGCAAAGCGATCAACCAACTGACGACGATGACCAACACTAATGGTCGATGCTTGAATTTGAGATGCCCATACCAGGCAAAAGTCATGAAAACATTCGAGCAAATCAGGAGGAGGATGGTCTTCACGTTAGAATCCGTCCAAAGGAAGAAACGCCGGTCCGGTCTGAAGGAATGTCGGACCGGCGTCAACTGCTTGATCGATTATTTCGCGTCGTGGACGACGATCTTCGCCGTCTGTCTCAATTTCGCGGTAATTTCCTCACGCAAACGGCCGCAGTAGATATCCCGAACATCCTCTTTCACGTCGTCGAACTGGACAGCTTGCCCGGCCTTTTTGCCCGTGCACAAAATCAAATGCCAACCGAATTGCGTCTGGACCGGCTCACTCATTTCGTAGGGTTTCAAGGCGAAAGCCGCTTTTGCAAAAGGCTCGACCATGTGACCGGTTCGGGGGAACCAGTTCAAATCGCCGCCGTCCCGCTTCGACGGACAAGCCGATCGTTCCTTAGCCAGGTCCGCGAACGCTAGCTCGAGTTGTTTTTGACGCTCTTCCTCGCGGGTGACGTCATCGACATTTTTCGACAACTTGGCAATCGCGGCAGCCGCTTTCGCCTCGATTTGCCGCCGCATCTCCAGCAGTTCTTTTCGTGCTGCCTCTTGGGAGGGTGCATCGGAAGCCGGTGTCAACAGAATGTGTCTCGCCCGAACCATGCTCCCGTCGAACATGTCTTTGTGCTGAGCAAACAGCTCCCGAAGCCTCGCTTCGGTGGCTTGGGCGGTTGCAAACTTCTCCCACCGCAAATCGTTCACCACCTGCTCGAGAAGTTCCGTCTCGGTCATTTTAAGACTCGCGAGTACCTTCTCATACGTTTGGCCGTTCTTCTCGATCTCCTTTTTGATCTCTCCCAGTCGGGTGTCGATCTCGTTTTGCTCTACCTTGATGTTTTGTTGGGCGGGGTACTGATCGATCAGCACGTTGTCGATCAAAAAATCCAGAATCTCGGCTCGCGCCTTCGCCCGCTCCGATTCCTCAAAACGCTCCAAAGCCCGCTCGACGGCCGTTTGCGAGATCACCTGACCGTTGACCGTTGCCGCTGGCTTGGAACTCTGGGCAAACAAAACTGCCGGCCCCATCAGGACAACCGCCAACGTTCGTACAAGATACCGAGACAAGGGAAACCTCCTTGTTCCAAGCATGAATTGCCAATGTCCGGATGTCGCGAACACCCATTCTTCAGATCGGCCGTATACTCAAGTCAATTTGGCGCGTACAGAGGAATTCGCGGAACGGGGAGAGGCAATCTCCGTCAGCTTTCGCATCACCGAGGTTTCAAAGCCATTGGCGAGCGTATCGCGGCCATCAGTGCAAGAGGCTGATGGCCACCATATAAGCTGCCAACGCAACGGTCGCCCCCAGAGCAATGAAGCCAAGAGGTCCCATCATCGGCGAGGGCGATTCGCGCGTATTGGTTGGCGTGTGAGTTGCCACGGGCAAGTTCGCCGGCCCTGCCCATGTCCGGATTCCCATGTTCTGATCCGCGCCCATAAACGAACTCACGGGTGCGGACGCAGGTACCTGCGACGGCGAAATCGGGGGTAGACCCAAGCCGCTGACAGACGATCCAGCCGGCAGGGGATGCGCGACGGGGGGACCACTTGCGGAGGCCGACGGGGCTTTGGGTAACCGGCCGAGGTTCAAGACAGTTGAACTCATCGAGGCGTTCAACAGCGATTTCCGCGTCGGAAGCTGGAAGCTGCCCATCGATGGGGGACTCGCGGTCGTCTCATGATCCGCCCGCGTCGCCTCGGGTTTGGGCAGTGTTCCGGACGACGCCGGCGAGGGAGAACGCGCCCCCCCGGACGCGGAGTTGCTCATCGTCCCTGAGCCGCTCGATGAGAGCACCGGCGTGTCACCGAGCTGGACACCTGAGAGGGAAGACTTGGACGAGGGGCTGACCGACAAGGCAATGACGGAACTGGATGCGGCAGGATTCTGCTGGCCGACCAACGGGGCGAGCGCCTCGGCCGCTTCGTCGATGCCGATAAACCTCTCTTCCGGCACTTTGCGCATCAGCCGTTCGATGACCGCCACCATCGCCGGAGGAACGTCGGGGACCAAATCGGTGATGGGCGTGGGCTGTTTCGTCTGATGAGCCATCATTTTTTCGACGGCGGTACCGTCGGGGAACGGATAGCGTCCGGTCAGACAGAAATACAGGGTGCAACCCAAGCTGTATTGGTCGCCGGCGGCGGTTCGATTCGACGGCTCCATGATGCTTTCCGGACTGGCGCAGTCCAGCCCGCTGGTGAGAGTATTCGCTGTGGACATCGTATCGACCAACGATTCGCTCTCATTCTCCGCGAGCAGCGATCCAATGCCAAAATCAAGTAATCGAGCTTCGCCGCTCGGATCGAGCATCACGTTCGAGGGTTTGACCAAACCATGAACCAGGCCGTGGGAATGGGCCGCATTCAATCCCGTGGCGAGTTGGTGTCCGACGCGAGCGGTGGTTGCAACATCGAGACGCCCGAATTGTTGAACCAACGATTCCAGTGATTGTCCGTCGACGAAGCTCCAAACCAGATAATGCAGACCGCCGGACGTGCCGACATCAACGAAGGGAACGACGGCAGGATGGTTGAACTGCCCGAAAGCGCGGACCTGCCGCCGTGCCAACCGGACGTTCCACATGCTCCGGCGTGGAAGCACCTTGACCGCGTATTGCTTCCGATCGTTGCGTGAGACAGCCCGGTAAACAGCGCCCATGCTCCCGGCACCGATTAAGTCGGTGATGACATAAGGACCGAGAATCAATCCTTGCGATTTGCCATTGAGAATTCGGTCGGCTTGGAAGGGTGTCAAATGCCCTTGCTGGATCAGGTACTGAGCGAGTTCCTCCGGCTCGGGCGTGGAATTCGGAGTGAACAGATTTTCCACGACCATTTCCAGCTGGCTTCGCTCAATCAGCCCGCTCCGGCGTAATTCCGTGACAAAAGCTGTACTGCGACCCAGATCAGTCGTTGGCATAACACCCCCCCTCGACGAAGCCTCGATGGTTCCGGCCGACGGCCAGCAAGTTCCCCGCCTCAAAACGGCCAACGGACAGGATGAGCGATGCCCGCTGATGAGGGGCAGACGGGGGACGGGACTGCGCCGATGGCAATCGTTTTTCCAACCATAGGTCAGATTTCGGGTCTGTCAAACATGGATAGGTCGAACGTACCGGTTTGACGGGTTGTGACGGTTTTCTCGAATTCGCCCTTGATCCGCTCGGCCAGACGGGAATAACGAAGCACATCGTCCCCGCGTTCGACGGCGCGCCGGAGGGCCGCGCGATTGCCGACCAGCACGACCAATCGCCTGCCACGGGTGATGGCAGTGTACAACAGATTCCGCCGCAGCATCAGGTAGTGCGATGTATGCCAGGGAATCACGACCGCCGGGAACTCGCTCCCCTGGGCTTTGTGAATGGTGCAGGCATAGGCGAGGCTGAGTTCGTCCAAATCGGCAAAATCATAAGTCACTTCCCGGCCGTCGAAATCGACACGCAATTCCTGGTCGATTTCCGAAAGGGCGACGACACGCCCCACATCTCCGTTGAAGACCTCGCGCTGGTAGTTATTCCGTAGTTGCATCACCTTATCACCCACTCGAAAGGTCGCGCCAAATCGTGACACCTCCGGCAGGTGACTCCGAGGCGGGTTGAGCGCCTGTTGCAAGCGTTGATTGAGAGTCGCGGCTCCGAGGGGAGTGCGATTCATGGGCGTCAACACCTGCACGTCACGCAGAGGATCCAGCCCGAATCGTTCGGGAATCCGCTGGCCAATCATCGTGAGAATTCGCTCCGTGATGGCGTCGGGACGGGACGACTCGACAATAAAAAAGTCACCGCTGGGGTTCGGGGCAGGTTCCGGTATCTCGCCGTGCTGGATGGCGTGAGCGGCCCGGACGATATAGCTGCTCGCCGCTTGGCGGAACACTTCGCTGAGGCGGACCACTCGCACAACGCCGGAATTGATGAAATCTCGCAGCACATTGCCGGGCCCGACCGAAGGCAATTGGTCTGTATCGCCGACGAGCACCAAACAAGCCTGCGAGGGGATAGCGGCGATGAGATGTTCCATCAGCGCTAAATCGACCATCGAGACTTCATCCACAATCACCAAATCCGCGTTCAGAGGACATCCCCGGCCGTGTTGGAATCGACCGCTCGACGAATCAAATTCGAGCAATCGATGGATGGTCTTGGCGTCGCTTCCGGTCGATTCGCCCAGACGTCGAGCCGCTCGCCCGGTCGGCGCGCAAAGAGCGACTCGTTTCGCACTCGCGGCGAACATCTCAATCATGCCGCGAACGATCGTCGTCTTACCGACGCCCGGCCCTCCAGTGACGATCAAGACTTTTTCCTGAGTCACGCCGCGCAACGCCTCACGCTGCTGAGGGGCCAACGCGAGGCGCATCATCCTCTCGACCTGCTCGATCAGGGGTTCCACGTCGATCCCCCGCAGCGGATGCGCTTCCAATCGAAGTCGAACGAGTTGTTGGGCCACGCCTATTTCTGCAAGGTAAAGCGGCTTGGTGTAAAGCCACGGTTCCCATCTCGAAATGAGGCGGAGTGCCGCGGCATTCGGAGCAGCTGTTGATCGATTCGGTTCGCGGACGATTTCGCCCGCTTGGCATCCTTCCGAGATCGCCTCAGCTATGATCGTTTGATCGATCCCGGTCAATTCCTGGGCCGCGCCCACGGCACCCACCTCGGGGTAGGCGACATGACCTTGTTCGTTGAACTGGCGTAAGACGTAGCGAACGGCAGCTCGCGCCCGGAAAATCGACTGACGATCGAATCCCATATTGAGAGCGAGTTGATCGGCAGTCGGAAAGCCGATCCCCCAGACCTCCTCGCAAAGCCGATAGGGATTGGCGCGGATCAAGTCCATCGCTTGATCGCCGTAGGTCCTGACTATGCGGAGAGCCCGTGCCGTGCCGACACCGTAGGACTGCAAGAAGATCATGATGTCGCGAACGGCCTTTTGTTCTTGCCAGCTTTGGCGGATCTGCTGAATTCGTTTGGGTCCGATCCCACGAATTTCGGCGAGAAATTGCGGGCTTTCATCGATGATGCGGAGAGTCTGGACCCCGAATTTTTCCACGATTCGTTGGGCGAAATGGAGGCCGATTCCTCGAATCAACCCAGAGCCGAGATAGCGCTTGATCCCCTCCACTGTTCCGGGAGGGCAGGTTCGGATCGAGGTCGCCTTGAACTGTCGGCCATGTTCACAATGTTGCACCCATTCGCCGACCGCGTGAATCTGCTCTCCAGACACGACCGCGTTGACATTTCCGACAAGGGTGACAGGCTCGTCAATTCCCGGAACGGCGACGCGCAGCACAGCGAAGCCGTTCTCCGGATGATGGAAGGCAACTCGTTCGACGATACCTTCAATGGTCGCTGACATGAGGAGCATTGTACCGCGACGATCGATCCGACCACGAGTACCGATCTTCTCCTTGCGACGATGGGCACGTCATCCTACGATACTCCGCATGAGTGAGAATGCGTCCATGGATTTCAGCCTGCCAAACCCTGCCCGGCAGACCACCGATCGGTCGTCATTGTCGACCCGCTGCATGATACTTTACGGCGTCATCGCCGTTTTCGTGCGATTGATTCCCTTCGGAGTTCGTCCGCCGAATTTCGCTGCGAACGGCGCTTTAGGCCTTTTTGGTGGGGCAAAGGCTCCGCTGTATGTGATCGTGCCGGTGCAACTGCTGGCATGGGCGATCAGTGACTACGCCTTGTATTGGCTCTACGGCTGGAAGCCTTTCCACGTTGCCGTTGGCGTGAGCTTTATCATCTACGCTTTTTTGGGACGAGCCTTTCTGCGTGGTCAGAATTCGATCGCGCGAATGACGGTGATCACCTGCTTGGGCAGCCTGCAATTTTTCCTCATCACGAATTTTGCCTCGTGGATTCGACTCAGCCCCTTTGGCTCCGGGCCGGTGTTGTATGAGGCGAATCTGTCCGGATTGCTGACATGTTATGCGCAGGGATTGATCTTCCTGCTGTTTACCTTAGCCGGCGATTTCGGTTGCACCGCGATGATGTTCGGCGC
>CAKZUU010000439.1 GCA_937922175.1 uncultured Gemmataceae bacterium | reverse complement strand
CCTCGTCCGTATTCCCGAGCGACAATTGCAATCATTACTCACTCAAATCGATGTGAAAACATTGGCCGTCGCGTTGAAAGGTTCTCCCGATTCGCTCGCGGAGCGAGTGTTGCGGAATCTGCCCAACCGATCGCGCCAGGCGCTCACGGATGAGATTTCGCTACTCGCTTCCGTTCCTAAATCTGCTATCGAGGAAGCGCAAAACGCGATCGCCGATCTGCTCCGTCAATACGAAGAACAAGGCAAGATTACCTTCGACGCCTGAGAGGGGGCGTTATGGCTCATCGGGTCGTGCTCCCGTTGCAATCGCTGCCGACGGGCATTCGGCTGTTGGCGGCCGACGAGCCTTGGCCGAACACGCCATCGACTTCCGCTTCGCCAGCTCAACCGTCGTCAAATGCGTCCACCTCGCGCGAACCCGTTTCTCATTCCGACACGGTGGAAGACGTCGCTCGACTCGCTCAAGGGATCCGCGACGCGCTGGTTCAATTTGAAGAGCGTCTTCAAAAACAGCGAGAGGCGTGGCGTCAATCGGCGATCGAACTGGGCAGCCTCATTGCTGCCCAATTTTTTCGCCAGTCCGTCGATAGGGGAACCTTTCCTTGGTCCGAGATGATCGACGAGATGACGGCAACTTTGGAAGGCGCATCGATTCAAGTTCGACTTCATCCCGCCGATTGGGAATGTTGGCAACACGGTCAACCCGGAGAGCCTTCGCCTTCCAGAATTCGAGTATCGGCTGACCCGCAATTACGCCGAGGTGAATGTCTCGTGGAAAGCGACGTTGAGGTGCGACTTCTCTCCTTGGCCGATTATTTGCGATCCGCTCGGGAGAGGTTGTTGCGGGAGTGGGAACGTGATCCGATTTAATGCGAAGTCAGCCGAACCGTTGTTGACGCCGTTGCCGATTTACCGCCGCGGAGGTCGGTTGCGAAGCGCTCGTGGTCTGCTGACGAGCCAGATGCAGGCGGCCGTCGGTGATCAATGCGCGATTCTGCGGCCGGATGGCGGATCGGTCTTCGCGGAAGTCATCGGGTTTGCCGACGACATCGCTTTTCTTCTCCCCTACGATCATGCGGACTCGCTCGAGCCCGGCGTACCGGTGCTCCGGCTGGGGCGCCAGCTTCACATCCCTGCGGGTCTCGGGACGTTGGGGCGGGTGCTCGATGGTCTGGGTCGGCCCCTCGACGATCGTGGGCCGCTCCTCGACTGCAAGTCGTGGCCGGTGTCCCTCACTCCGCCGGCCCCCCTTAGACGCGCCCGGATTCGGAGTCCCTTCGTCACTGGGATCCGTGCCATCGACGGTCTCCTCACCTGCGGTCGGGGCCAACGGATCGGCATTTTTGCCGGCAGCGGTGTCGGAAAAAGCACCTTGCTCGGCGAAATTGCCAAGGGCGCGGAATCCGACGTCAACATCATCGCCCTGATCGGCGAGCGCGGGCGCGAGGTCGCTCCATTTATCGAAGATTGTCTGGGCGCGGACGGACTGCGGCGATCAACTGTGATTGTGGCGACCTGCGAGGAATCGCCCCTGATGCGTGTCCGCGCTGCCTCCGCCGCGGTCGCCTTGGCGGATTTTTACCGCACTTCGGGTGCCAACGTCCTGCTCCTCATGGACAGTATGACGCGGCTGGCGATGGCGCAACGCGAGATCGGCATCCTGCTCGGCGAACCTCCGACCTCTCGTGGCTACACTCCCTCCGTCTTTCAATTACTCGCTCAGATCGTTGAAAGTTTGGGCAATGCGGATTCGGGTGGCGTCACCGCTCTGCTGACGGTCCTGGTCGATGGTGATGACTTTGAAGAACCGATCTCCGATGCTGTCCGCTCCCTCGTCGATGGACACATTATCCTCGATCGCAAAATTGCCGAACGGGGACGTTTCCCAGCCATCGATGTGTTGCGAAGTGTCAGTCGCATCGCGACCGACTTGGTGGACGCGGAACATCGAACGGCAGCCGCCCGGTTTCGCTCGATCATGGCCACCTATGGCGAGGTTCGCGACTTGATCCGCATCGGCGCGTACGTCCGTGGCAGCAGCCCGGCGGTTGATGGAGCTTGCGACCGAATGCCCGCCATCGAACGGTTCTTACGACAGGAAATAAACGAACGTTCCAGCTGGGCGGCCACGCGGCAAGCGTTGATCGAACTCACCTCGGGTTGGTCCGAGCCGTGACCTGCCCTTCCCCGTCGGCATTGTCCGTGTCCTTCGTCGGCACGACTGCCAGACGACGCGACGTCATGCCGGTTCGCCTGGCGTCGGCACCTTCCCCATCGAGTTGACTCGTCGTCGATTCAATCCATATTTGAGTGTTCGCGGCTGCGTCGTCAACCAGCGTCGATAACTGCCGCTTTTGGGGGTGCTACCCTCACGCGCGGCGAATCGTCGCAGGAAAAACTGAGTCTCCTTGCGACAGGTCGACCATCGCCCTCTGCGTGCAAGAAGCTGCTCTTTTCCGCACCAGCCGTCCTTGCCGGGGGATGTTGCCGGTTGGCAACAACGACACCAGCAGGTCTGATCCACGGTCTGGACCTGGTCGCGAACGACAAGCTGGGAGAGCAACCCCCGAGTATTTGGGAAAAGTGGGAAGATTAGCTTGGTCGTGGCTGCCCCAGAGGTTTGCGATACTCGAGGCGATTAAATGCAGACAACAGGAGCTGGTTGGAGTCTGACTTGACTCGGTGGGCCGATTGTGAAATACGCTTCGGGCTGAAACCCTGTTCGTGGGGTGTCGGATGAGGCGTTTTCACTTTGAGATGGAGGAGGTGCTTCGGCACAAGGATCGCTTGGAACGACAAGCGGAAGCACGCGTCGCGCAAGCTGCCGCAGAGTTGCAACAAATTCGGGAGGAAATGGAGCGTTGCCGGCAGGAACTGGACAAGCTCGCTCAGGTGATGTCCGACATGGGAACCCGGCATGCGGATCGGTGGTGCGAGCGATTCGAGCAGTCCGGGCGATGGGCAGAGGCGGTTCGTCGAGCGGAGCAACGGGTTGTGGAGGCTCAGACCCGCTTGGAAGAGGCGATTCGAGCGCGAGTGGCGATTGGGATCGAGGTAGAAGCCCTGCGACTGTTGAAGACCCAGCGCTTGCAGGAGCACCGTCGAGAGTTGGAGCGAGTCCGTCAAAAAGAGTCCGATGACGCGGCGATCCGGCGACGGCTGGCGAATGGGTGAGTAAGGAGAGGGGACTTGGCCCGTGAAAAACGCGATCTTGATGGGCCTGACCGCTGCTGTCCTCTTCGCTGTCTCCGCGGGTCTCTCCCTGTGGCTGAA
>CAKZUU010000438.1 GCA_937922175.1 uncultured Gemmataceae bacterium | reverse complement strand
GACTCTCATAGAGGAATCGAGCATCTTTGCCCGGAGCACGACGAGCGTATTCAGCATCATCGAGGTAGCCATCGCGATTAGTGTCGGCGGCCGTGTCAAAAACTGGGATCATACCTTTAGGAGACGGGGCGCCGTTGGATTGAGAATAGTTGCGACCCAGGATCGAAGTCCCCACAGGCGGATTCCCACCAGTGACGGTACGAACGCGAATATAAAAGAGTGAGGGACCGTTGCCTAACTTCGCTGGCTTCCATTCACGGGGCGGATCAAACTCAATTCGGCCGGAGCGAGAAAGTTGGCTCGTTGTGTCAATTTTCAGGGTGAGAGGCTTCCACTCGGTGGGGCGACCCAAAGAATCAACTTTCGAGACATATTCGAAGATGCCCGACCACCCATTGGATCGCCCAAGAAAAAGGTTGAAATTCATCTCGCGGAATCGCTCGGGATACCCGAAAAAAACGGACTCGCCGAGAGTCCCAAATGGGACATCGCCAACGGCCGCGTTTCGTGAGGCACCTGTCAGGTCTGTGAGTCGGTTCAAGTCGCTGCCGCGGAGAACGGCCCAGAACCAGGTCACGGGCATCGAGGCTGGGCTGGCACCGCTCCAGGGAAGGGGGTGCGCGGCATGATAGAAAGCGGCTTCTCGATCGTAGCCCCGAGCATCGGCGTATGCGAGCCAATCCAGGAGCAGCGAACCATAGATATTTGAGACGTTCGTGTATAACAGTTGGGGCGTGTTCGGAGCTTTGTCTTCGATGAGTTTGAGATATTGCGGATGAGGGATGACAAGGTCGACACTCTCTCGTAGCAAACGCTGCTCGTACTCGGTAAAGGGTGTTCCGGAATAGGCGAGCATGGCGACGCGGATATGAGGATAATGCCGTGGGATGATCGGCGGGGGCACCGAATTATTGCTGACGATGACGTCGGTCTCGGCTTGTCCGACGTTTCCAGCGAGGTCGTAGGCTTTGACGAGAATTGTTTGTCGGCCATTTTGCAAAGTGGTCGAGTCGAGAAGCCACTCGGCGGGGTTCTGAGTTGTCGTTTGCCGCAGTTGGCCTTGGATCCAGAACTCCATTCGATCGATGGCGCCGGAATCGCCGGCGGATGTCCGAACAAGGACCTGGCCGCTGATCGTCGTTCCCGAGATGGGCGAATCGATCTGGACCACGGGGGGAGTGACGTCGCCGTCGGCAGTGGACATTTCAAAGTCATCGAGACTCGCCGTACCGGCATAGAGGGCGGGGCGCTCGATGCCGATGAAACCGGCGCCCCCGATCCGCGAATCCTGGACACTCAGAGCGCGAATGAATCCGGTCTGCCAAAGTCCATCGGGACGGAGAAATTGGCCGGTGTCGAGGCGGTAGACAACGGCATGCAAGCGGTCATTCATTATACTCAGGGAGACGCGAACCCAGAGATTGGAGACATAGGAGGTGGAGCGAAGCTTCGCCAAGTCGGTGGTGACGCCTTTTTCGCTGCGGATGATGGAGAGCTCCACGCCCCGGTTGATGGTGAGGGCGTAATAAGTCGGTTGAGCCGAGTCGAGGTCGGATCCGCGCACAAACAGGCGAAGCGGGATCGCACTATCGAGGGGGACAGACACGGCGGCCTGCACATTGCGAGGAGTCGCGGTGGCAAGCCAGACACGAGCCGTCGCGTTGCTCGTCCTCGAGTTTGAAGCGAGAGATTGTCCCGGGCTGAAGAAAGTTGCGGAACTGGTACGAAAGGCGGCTTGAGGATGGGTCGTCCATTCGGCCCAGCCGCGTGGCAGCGAGTTGGTAGGGATTGTGTCGAAGTTTTCTCGGGCTTCCGGCGCCAGGACTTGCACCTGATCGACGAAAATGGTACCACCGTTGCGGTCAGGTCGACTCACGCCGAGGAAGCCGCCGTTGGTGATGGCGTCGTCCTGAATCAGGATGGCCGCGGTTTCGGCGGTTTGCCAGGTGCCTTGAGCATTCAAATATTGACCGGTGTCATTTCGGACGACCTCCACCGCGATCTGCGAGCCGATGGGCTTTAATGCCATTCGGACCCAGAGATTATTCAGATTCCCGTTGGACTGAACAACGGCCAAGGTTCGGGAATGACCATTCACGACACGGAGCAACTCCAAACGTAATCCACGGGTCAGCGACGCGGCGTAATAGGTGGGAAGGAATCCGTCGAGGTTGCTGCCGCGAGCGAACAGGTGCATCGGCTGCGGCGAGTTGAGATAGAAATTCGCCGCGATGCCAAAGTCCGCGGGGAAGACTTCATTGATCCAGGCACGACTGGTCTGCGGCATGGAGTTGCGGCTGCTGAGGCTGCGGTCACCGTTCCAGGCGGCGGCGGTGGAGACCTCGAACTGACCTGTACCGCGGCTGTTCCATTGTTGCCAATCGGTCGGGAGCAATCCGGAAGGGGTATCGTCAAACGAATGCTCGAGCCAGACGAGATGGGCGGGGGTGTCACGTGATTCAAGTGGTTCGCATTGCAGACGAAAGGACTCGCTTCCTCGACGTGGACCCATCCCGTTGCTCCTCGAAGTGGGGGTTGCCTCCGGCGGGGGTCGCGCGCATGCGAACGTCTGTTCGTTTCCTGTCGAACACACGTCAAATCGGAGGTACGCAAGGAAGCCTCGTAGCGAAAGCGGCGAAAGTCAAAGAGGAGGCGCGACACGCTCGCCGAATAAAGCGCGAACCAAGCGATTTCGGAATTCTCCGCGAAGCTATCGCCATCGGCGCGGATTTCGCAATGGGCAGAATGATCGGAGCGGAAAGTTCCGTTGGGATCAATCCCGCGGGCGCGAGCTGAGTTACGACACGGGATCGCCCGACGATCCACCCAATCCAACCCGCACCAGCCGTAGGGTCGGAATATGAGGGCCACCCTCATTGGGATGACCCGCGAGGACGACGGCGGTGTGACCGGTTTGCACGGCACCGCGTCGAAAAGCAGAGCGCACCGCAGTTTCAAGTCGATCCGCACCGACCGGTAAAGGTGATTCCATCAGCACCGGCGTCACGCCCCAAACAATCGCCAATTGACGCATGACTCGCTCCGTCGCGGCGGGAGCGACAATCGCCGACCTCGGTCGATACCGGGCAATTAAGCGCGCCGAGCGGCCGGAAATTGTCGGGGTAATAATCGCGTGCGCTCGAAGCGACCGTGCCAGGGAAAATGCCAAGTGGGTCATCTGATCGTCCGCCGTCCCATCGGACACATCCAAATCGTACCGGCGGTCGTCGGCCACTTGCGGATCCACCTCGCGGGCAATCTGATCCATGCAGGTGAGTGCCTCCACGGGGTAGTTTCCGACGGCCGTTTCGCCGGAGAGCATCAGTGCATCGGTCCCATCGTAGATGGCATTGGCGACATCGCTGGCTTCGGCCCGCGTGGGGCGAGGATTCTCCCGCATCGAGTCCAGCATGTCGGTCGCGGTGATCACGGGTTTTCCGGCCTGACGAGCCATCCGGATCACTTGCTTCTGCACCGTCGGGACTCTCTCGAGAGGAATCTCCACTCCAAGGTCGCCTCGAGCCACCATTACTCCGTCAAATGCATGGATGATCTCTCGCATTCGTTTCACCGCCTCGGGACGCTCGATCTTGGCGATGATCGGAGCCTGCAAGCCGAATCGAGCCGCGACTCGGCGAACCTCGTCCGCGGCGCTCTCATGACGAACGAACGACAGTGCCAGCCATTCGACATCGCATTGAGCGGCGATGTTAAGGGCCCGCCGATCTCGCTCGGTCAGGGCGGGGATCGTCAATGACGTGTCCGGGAGATTGATTCCTTTGTTTGGCTTCAACGTTCCGCCGACGATCACTCGAGCCACCAGCCGGTCGCCATCACGTCGCAAGGCGATGAGTTGCATTTTCCCATCATCGAGCAGGATTCGCTGCCCCGGCTGAGTCTCGTCGATACACTCCGGTTCCGTGACGGCGACCTCGGCGTCAGCGCCCGGACGTGTCCCAAACGAGATGTCTTGACCAGCCATCAGCGGGATGGGCTGGGGCAGCAGCACACGAAGTTTGGGCCCGGGGAGATCGGCGAGGATAGCGACGACTCGGCCCAAACGTCGAGACGCATCACGCACGGCGGCGATCCGACGCATGTGTTCAGAGGCATCGCCGTGAGAAAAATTGATCCGTGCGGCATCGAGTCCCAGACGCACCAACGCCTCCAGGACATGAGGTGGATCCGTTGCTGGTCCAAGAGTGGCAACGATGCGAGTGCGGCGCTCCATCTGCTCATCCGAAACGGCGGAGAGGTATTGCCAAGTTATGACCTGGGGCAACAAACGACGACTTCGCACGACGGAAATTGGTGGTCACAAAAAGCGGGACGGCCGACGCGAGATGCCCCCCACGTCGGCCATCATCTTCATCAAGTCGAAGGAGGATTGCTCAACCCGCCGACTCCGCCGGATCTTTGCCGTTGATCCACGGACCCTCGAGTTTCTGATAGTCGGGAGGGATCACAACGCTGCCGGAGTCACCGCCCTGCCAACCGATAATCTGATTCGGCTTGCCGCGTTTCTTCGAGCGTTGTTCCCATTGGGCGGCCCAACGGCCATCCGCCTCGCGGGGCCGTCGTTGCTCTTTGTCCCACATGAGAACTTTACCATAGCGGTAGCTCTGCACACCCATGTTGACGGTGGTGAAGGCAGCAGCCCCCAGCTCGGGCGGGCTGAGGGTTTCCCGCTTGCGTTCACGGACGCAATTGAGGAAATCCGCCCACAGATCGTAGGTGGCATTCCCCGTCTTGTTCGTCTCGACGATATGGAGAGGCTTGGCGAAACCGTCTTTCGGTTTGGCCGGTCCGCCGGCGATGTCCTGACCGTAGACCTCGAACCCCTTGATGTAGTCTCCCCCGCCCATGAATTTGAGGGTGCCGAGTCGGCCGCGGATCATCTCTCCCAGTTGCGTGTCATTGCACATCGTTGCCGAGACGATCAATTGGCAGCCTTCGTCATAATCGGCGACCACCGTGGCGACATCCGGCACATCGCGACCGTCGTATTCCAGATAGATACCTCCGGCACCGACCACCCGAGCTGGATATCGAACACCCATGGCGGCAATCAAGTGGGTTGTTTGATGCACAAACAGGTCGGTGAACATGCCGCCACCGAAAGGCCAATAGCAGCGCCATTGAGCCCAAACGGCCCGATCGAAGGGTTGCTCCTGCGGTGTGGGTCCAAGACGTTCACCGGCACACTCGAACTTGTATCCCAAGAACATGTCCCAATCGATCGTTTTGGGCGACATCTCTTTTTTCAGGGGGTAATACCGCCATTGCCCACCGATGTAATTGCGGTAATAACTGGTTTGCCCTTGCATCACATGGCCGAGCTTGCCCGCGCGGATGTACTCGTAGGCCTCGCGCCAGACCGGGTCGGCCATCGACTGCACGCCGATCGTCACAACGCGGTTGTGCTTCTTCGCCACATCGACGACAGCGTGAGCCTCGGCAATGGTCCGCGTCATCGGCTTTTCCAGGTACACATCCTTGCCCGATTCCATGGCGTCGATCGCCATTCGCGCATGCCAATGGTCGGGCGTCGCAATACAAATCACGTCCACATCCGATTGATCGAGGATGACTCGGTAATCTTTCGAGACGTGTTTGGTGTCGTTGATGTCGATGCCGCAACGCTTCGCCGACGGATACAGCCCCCGCCCTTTGCGGCTACCTAATTCCGGGTCGCCGTCCCAAACATCGCACACGGCCACCGGAGTCACGCCCTTGCCTTGTTTCTGCATCTCCAGAATGACGTCGATGTGCTGCTGGCAGCGGCCGCCGACGCCAAGAAACCCGATCCGCAGTTTACCATTGGAACCATACACCTTTTGGTAACTCGCCGCCGACAGGGCCAAGGCGCTCGCGGTGGCTGTGGTCGATTTCAGAAAATCACGACGATCGGGATGCTCGGACATACCCATATCTCCGTCAAGCGATGGAATCGT
>CAKZUU010000437.1 GCA_937922175.1 uncultured Gemmataceae bacterium | reverse complement strand
ATTCGTTTTCAGTTCCTCGGGCAATTTCAGTTCCTTGGCTTCAAAGTTGGGTTTGAAGACACGGCCGAACTTGCGGTCGAGGATCTGTTGCAGCACCTTTTCACGTGCCCCCAAACGATCGACCCCCGGACGGAACCCTGGCGGATAGATGATCAGGTCGCCCTCTCGCTGGGCGATCAGGCCTGTGTCCGTCTTGCGCAACTTATAAACGGCGGTGGTGTCCATGCCGTCGAAATCCCGTCCGCCGCTGGTAAAGTCTTCGCCCCTCAAGGTAATCGTGAGCTTTTGGTCGTCGAAGCGAAACTCGATGGGGCGCTCTTTGGCGAAGGTGACCGAAAAGTCCCGGTCGCCGACGTCGGCGGTACGGACTTCGCCAAGCACCGGTCCGATGAGACGATTGAATTCGTCATCCAACTCTTCGCCGCTAAACTCTTTTCCGCCAAACATGGCTTGGCAGAAATTGTTCAGGAGCGATTGCTCGATCCGAACGGCGACATCGGGCCAGCCCAACACATCAGGCACGGGAGCGAAATTCATCGGTTTGCCCAGCGGATCGTTGAGCAAAGCTCTTATTCCGATCTGATGGTCCGAAGTCATCAAGCGTAGGCGTTGTGGGAAAACGCCACGCTCCGTCATCGGCTCTTTGATATCGATGATGTAGCGGCGATTGATCTGGTTCAGCTGCTTTTGCGCGAGTTCATCGAATTGTTTGGTCACCTCCTCCCGAGCGGACTTGAGGATACCGGCATCCAATTTAGGTTTTTGTCGATCGAACACGCGGTACGCTAGGCGTTTAACCAACGGCCGCACGGGAGGGCAAACATCGGCATCGAGGTACTTTAAGCAGTTAAAGTCCAAATTGGGGCAAGTCTCGGCCGCGGATTCGCGGATGCCATTCTCGTCGACGACGAGGAATTTCCGACTGGCGTAGGAAACCTGCGTCGAAAGTCCGACCTGAATCCGTCCGCGTCGGCTATCGGTCTCCGCGTTGGTCTGCCCGTTCAGGATGAGATAAAATTGAGCGTTTTTAGACGACGGCACGAGATCGACCTGCACTCGAACGGTGGTTAACTGCACTCCCACCGTGTGAGTTTTCTCTTCCCGCCGATTGATGTCGCTGCTGCGGCTCTCGACCCGTGAAGCCAGCGCATTGACGAAATCCTGCCCGACCTCGACCAGCAAATTCGGGGTCACGCCGGACGCACCTCGGGCGACCGCGTGGCCCACGGCGTCGTGATGCGCTGTCGATGATGATTGTGCCGACAGGCGATCACCACTCACGATCAACGCCAGACAACCAATCCCGAATCGGACCCATCGCTTGTGCATCGCCGATTCCCTCCAGCGGGGCCGGGTCTTTTCATCGGCGGTGGAGGACCTGTCCCCTCTAGGAGCAATGGGAAAAAGCTCGCAACGGCGGTCAGCTCCCGCTCCGTAAAGTCCGTCAAAACTGCATGATCGTCATGATCCTTCGTCCTGCGGCTTGCCCTTCCCTGGTGCAACTCAACGTTGCCTTCCTGTCGTCTTGACCGGCTCTAAGAGTTGCAGCCCCCCCGATGGTGCTGACCCTGACCAGGGGGACCCCCGCAAGGCTCGATCACGCGCGTCGGGGGCAGGGGACACGACGGAAGTCTTCCTCAGGTGGGTGCCCCGGGGAAAATTTTCGTTGGCAGTCGAGAAAATTAACTCCGACAAATCCGCACCATCCAGCCGCAGCCCATCGTCTAATTATTGAATGAGAATTCGTAGCGAAAAGACGATCCCCCCGGTTGTGCTGGGGGCGTTTGCCAGCGATAATTTCTTCACCTTTAATCATCAACGAACTGATCCGGGTGGAACATGGCAGGAATGGTCATCCAATGTCCGCAATGCGGAGTGAGAGTCCGGGCGTCACGAGAAATACCCTCGGGAACGACGGTCCGATGTCCGAAATGCTCAGCCACATTCGTATGGTCACCGCCGACGGAAGCGGAAGAGCCGTTGGAATTCGTTCCCGAGGAACCTGCCGCGAGGTCGTCGGCGAAACAGCGGCAGTTTGCCCAGCGAACGTCTCTGCCATCCGATGAGGATGGGCCGAACTTGGGTCGGAATCAACCGAAAAAGAAAGCCCATCGAAAGGTTGGGAAATCGGGCAATTTGGTCGGCCTGCTCGTCGTGCTCATGGTTTTGATCGGAGTGATGGGGGTCGGAGGTGGAGTGTTGGTCTACACCTTCGTCTCGGCGTCCAAAGGATTCGGTCGGAACGATAACCAGGCGATCATGCCGAATCGGCCCTTGCCCGGGGTGCCGGGCGGCGAGCGGCCGTTGTTGTTTGCGGGGCTGGCGGCCGCGGAACGGTCATTCGGTGAGCCATTTAACATGGCCAATTTGACGGAAATCCCCGAAGACGATACCAGCAAGATCCGCTTCACCCCGCAAGCATCGATTATCGCAAAAGACCCGCTGTTTCCCGGGGGGCCAGCGCGACCTGTCGTGTCGCCCAAACCGCCGATGTCGAAAGTGGGCAATGTGAACCCGGAAGCAGGGGGAAATCTCTCACCGGCCACCTTGGAACGTGTCAAGCGAGCGACCACCTTCATCCGAGTCATCCGCGGCGGAGGTCGCGACGGTACCGGCAGTGGCTTTTTCGTCGGCCCAGGAATTGTGATGACCAACGCCCATGTCGTAGGGATGCTCCAGCCGACGGCGACCGAACCTCGACGCATCGAACTCGTGCTGAATAGCGGCGAGACTCAGGAGGCCAAATTCTCCGGCCAGGTCCTGGCCGTCGATCGAGATCATGACTTGGCCTTGGTCAAGTTGTCAGCCGATGGCAACGCCGCTTGGCCTGATCCGCTGACCATCGTCGATGGCTCAAACCTGATTGAGACGCAACCGGTGTTTATCTTCGGGTTCCCCTTAGGAAGTTCATTGGGGAAAGCCATCACCGTGGCCGAATCGCGTGTCTCTAGCTTGCGGCGAGATCTGAACGGAAACTTGAACCGGATTCAGGTCAACGGCGGGATGCACCCGGGGAATTCCGGTGGACCGGTCATCGACGCGGCCGGCAACGTTGTCGGCGTCGCGGTCTCGATTATTCGCGACACGAGCATCAATTTTGCCGTCTCCGGTGAGCGGGCAAACAGTTTTTTGGCCGGGCGCGTGGTCAACCTTGCGCTGGGACCACCCCGAAGCGCGGCGAGTGGGGCGACTGAGTGGGAAATCGTCGCCACGCTGAGCGACCCGTTGGGTCAGTTGAAGAGAGTCACGGTCGATTGGTGGTGGGGCTCTCCGGCCGAGCGTGTTGCCGCAGGCCGGACCCAAGCCGGTTCAACCAACCCCGGGAGGCAGACC